>JBBSUS010000070.1:0-8097 GCA_038234195.1 Hyphomicrobiales bacterium
TCGATCTCGACGGCGCGCAGAACGACCTTGCCATTGCGCTCGCCTCGCGCGACGGCGACCCGATCCCCTTCTCGCTCGGCACGCCGCCGGCCCAGACGAGCCTTCAGATCGCCTCCCTCGGCGGCACGCTGAAGGGCGCGCTCGCCAGTGCCAATCTGGCTGTTTCGGCGAAGCTGCCGCAGGGCGGCTATGGCGACTATCAGGCGCAGGGGCTGAGCGCCGACGTGACAAGCCCGGGCTTTGACGTGAAGTCCGCCAAGGGGCCGCTCAAGATCGTGCTTGCGGCGCAGAAGGTCGACGCGCCGGAAGGGATCCAGAACCGCCTGCTCGACGGTCCGGTGACGATCACGGTTGATGGGGCGCTCACCAATGACGGGCTGCAGTTCAACCCGTCGACCGCGAAGACCGGCACCGCCCAGATCGCCCTCAATGGCACGGCGGCACTGAATTTCTCGGTCTTCAATCTGAATGTCGACACGACGGTGCAGACCAACGCGTTGTCGGCGGCCGCGATCCCGATCGCCGGCGACACGCTGTCGCTCAAGGGCAATTTCACCCGCTCGCCGCAGACGACGATCGCCGTCAACAACCTCGCCCTCACCAGCCAGGGCCTGACGGTCAACGGCAATGCGGCGCTGACCGATGGAGGCGTTTCGGCCGACATCACCGGCCAGTTGCAGCAGGCGAGCAACCTCAGCCCGACACTGGCAGGCTCGGCGAATTTCGCGCTCAAGGCTTCCGGCCCGGTCGAAAAGCCCGACGTGGATCTCACCCTCAACGGCAACGGCCTGTCGATCAACGGTCGCAAGCTCGCCGACCTCAAGATCGTGGCGCGTGGCAGCCTGAACCCTGCCTCGCCCAATGGATCCGTCTCGGTCACCGGCACGCTGGACGGCCAGAAGCTGTCGGGCAACGCCAAGATCGCAACCCTTGAAAACGGCGAACGCCGCATCTCCGACATCGCCATCCGCCAGGGCCCGAACGCCATCACCGGCGATTTGCGTCTGACGGATGCCTTCGCCCCCGTCGGCACGCTCGACGTCGCCGTCGATGACATCGGCCCGCTTGCGGCCCTCGGCGGCATCGACGCCTCGGGTGATGTCAAGGGCGCGATCGATCTGTCCGTCAATCAGGACAACACGCCGGTGGCCGGCGTGAAGCTCGATGGCAACAGCCTCTCGGTCGCGGGCAACACGTTGCTCGGCGCGAAGATCGATCTGTCGGTCGCGGACTATCTCGGGATTCCCAAGCCGACCGGCACCGTGACCGCGAGGGCCATCAACGCGGCCAACCTTGCCGTCACCGACCTCAAGGTCGCGCTGACAAAGCAGGACAGGGGCACCGGCCTCACCACCGACGCGACGGTCAACGGCGTTCCTGTGTCGCTGGCGGGCGCTGCGACCTTCGAGCCGGACGCGACGCTGTTGATGCTCTCGAAGCTGACCGCGGCGATTCCGGATGCAGCCGTCGCGCTGCAGAACGAGGCGCGGGTCAGCATCGCGGGCGGCACGACCACCCTCTTCGGTCTCGACCTCAAGGTCGGCAACGGCTCGATCACCCTCGCCGGCACCTCGGGTCAGAAACTCGACCTGACCGCGAAGCTCGACAGCGTGCCGGCCGCCGTGGCCAACCCCTTCGTGCCCGGCCTTGCGGCCGCCGGCACGATCTCCGGCAACGCGACCGTTGCCGGCACGGCGGCAAGCCCCGACGCACAGTTCGACATCTCGGCGAAGGACCTCGCCGTCTCGCAGTCGCGCACCGCCAAGGTGCCTCCGATCCAGGCACAGCTTGCCGGTTCCTATTCGGGCAACGTCCGCACCCTCACGCGGGCCAATATCGACCTCGGCGACGTATCGAGCGTCGCCGCCGGCTCGGTCGGCGACCAACTCGACATCAACGTCAAGCTCGATCGGGTTCCGGTGGCGCTCGCCAACGGCTTCGTCGACGGGCTCAACGCCGAAGGCACCATCTCCGGCACGGCGACCGCGACGGGTCCGCGCGCCAATCCGAGCGCGATGTTCGACCTGTCCGGCACCGGCATCACCGCACCGCAGATTGCCGCCGCCGGCATCCAGCCGCTGACGCTGAAGGCCGCCGGCTCCTATGCCGACAAGACCACGACGATCCGCCAAGCCAATATCGAGGTCGGCGACGGCTCGCTGTCGGCCACCGGCACGGTCGGCGAAACGCTCGACGTCAACGTCAAGGTCGACAACTTCCCGGTCGGCCTTGCCAACGGCGTCGTGCCGAACCTCGCCGCCACCGGCACGATGTCCGGCACAGCATCGGCGACCGGCTCGCTCGGCAATCCGAACGCGACCTTCGACCTCTCGGGATCGGGCATCACGACGAAGCAGATCGCCGACAGCGGTATCGCGCCACTGAGGCTTCGCCTTGCCGGTACCTATGCCGATCAGACGGCGAACCTCCAGACGGCCGTGGTCAACGTCGGTGACGGAACCCTGCGGGCGAGCGGCAAGGTCGGGCAGAATCTCGACCTAAAGGTCGACATGAGCCAGATTCCCGTGGGGCTCGCCAACGGGTTCGTTCCCAACCTCAACGTATCCGGCACCATCTCCGGTACGGCGACCGCTACCGGCACGCTGCAGAATCCCGACGCGCAGTTCGATCTGTCCGGCACCGGCATCACCACCAGGGCGATCGCCGACGGCGGTATCGATCCGCTGACGCTGGCGGCCAACGGCCGCTACGGCGACGGCACGCTGAATCTTCAGAACGCTCAGGTGAATGTCGGCGCGAACGGCGATGGCGGCTCGCTGACCGCGTCGGGCCAGGTCGGCCAGACACTCGATCTGAAGCTTGCATTGAACAAGCTGCCGGTCGGTCTGGCCAATGGCTTCGTCTCCGGCCTCGGCGCCGAAGGCACGATCTCCGGCAACGGGACGGCGACCGGCTCGATCTCCGATCCGCAGGCGAACTTCGACCTCTCCGGCTCCGGCATCACGACGCGCCAGATCGCCCAGTCCGGCATTCAACCCCTGACCCTTGCCGTCGACGGCGCCTACGCCGACAAGACGGCGACGATCCGCCAGGCCAACCTGACGGTCGGCGACGGCTCGCTCAGCGCCAGCGGCACGATCGGCCAGACCATCGACTTCAAGGCCGATCTCGACAAGCTCCCCGTCGGCCTTGCGAACGGCTTCGTCGACGGGCTCGGTGCCGAGGGGACGATCTCAGGCTCAGCGACGGCCAGCGGCACGCTCTCCGACCCCAAGGCGGTGTTCGATCTCTCGGGCTCCGGCATCACCACGCGCCAGGTCGCGCAATCGGGCGTCGCACCGCTCAGTCTCGACGCGGCGGGCTCCTATGGGGCCGGAACGGCAACGATCCAGCGCGCCAACGTCACCATCGGCAACGGCTCGCTGTCGGCGGCCGGCACCGTCGGCCAGATGCTCGACATCAAGGTCGATCTGCGCCAGCTGCCGGTCGGCATCGCCAACGGCTTCGTGAAGGACCTCGGCGCCAAGGGCACGATTTCCGGTTCGGCCACCGCCACCGGATCGATCTCCGATCCGAAGGCGGTGTTCAACCTCACCGGCTCGGGCATCACCACCCGGCAGGTTGCCGAGTCCGGGGTCGCGCCGCTGACACTCGATGCGGCCGGCTCCTACGCATCCGGCACGGCGACGATCCAGCGCGCCAACGTCGATGTTGGCGACGGCTCGCTGTCGGCGGCCGGCACAATCGGCCAGATGCTCGACATCAAGGTCGACCTTCGGCAACTTCCGGTTGGGCTCGCCAACGGTTTCGTCCCCAACCTCAATGCCCGAGGCACGATTTCCGGCGCAGCGACGGCCACCGGCTCGCTGTCCGACCCGCAGGCGAATTTCAACCTCACAGGCTCGGGCATCACGACGCGCCAGATCGCCCAGTCGGGCACCGCGCCGCTGAGCCTCGATGCGGCCGGGAGCTATGCCGGCGGCACGGCGACGATCGACAAGGCGAATGTCCAGGTCGGTAACGGCTCGCTGCGCGCGTCCGGCACCGTCGGCCAGACCCTCAACGTCGATGTGACGATCGACAAGCTGCCGGTCGGTCTCGCCAACGGCTTCGTCGACGGGCTCGGCGCGCAAGGCACGCTCTCGGGCACGGCCACCGCCACCGGCTCGATCTCAGTGCCCAACGCCCGCTTCGACATTTCGGCGTCGAACGTCTCGGTCACCCAGAGCCGCGCCGCCGGTGCACCGGCGCTCGCCGCCACCGCTCAGGGCACCTATGCCGGCGACACGCTCAATCTGGCCAGCGCCCGCGTCACCGTCGGCGGCGGCTCGATCACCGCCAATGGTACCGTCAGCCCGAAAGCCCTCAACGTTACCGCCAACATCAACGCCCTGCCCGCCTCGATCGCCAGCGCGGCGGCGTCCGGCATCGCGCCGCAGGGCACGATCAACGGCTCGGTGCGCGCGACGGGATCGCCATCCAACCCGTCGGTCAACTACGACATCCGCGCTGCGGGCGTCTCGATCCAGCAGACGCGCGACGCCGGTGTCGGGGCACTGGCCGTCACCACCTCCGGCCAATTCGCCAACAAGGTCGTGACCACCAACACCAACCTCACCGGCAACGGGCTCAACTTCTCGGCCAACGGCTCCGTCAATATCGCTGGGACGCCGCAGTTGAATCTGGCCCTCAACGGCACGGCCCCGCTGTCTCTGGCCAACCGCATCCTCGCCGAGGGCGGTCGATCGGTGAAGGGCACGGTGCGGGTCGACGCAAAGGTCAGCGGTGCGGCGAGCGCGCCCAACGTCACCGGCACGATCACGACGGCCGGCGCGCAATTCACCGACACCAATTTCAACGTGGCGATTCGCAACATCAACGCGACGATCGCGCTGTCCGGCCAGCAGGCCCGCATCCAGAGCTGCTCCGGGCAGCTCGCCGCCGGCGGAACGCTGCAGGTCTCGGGCACCGTCGGCCTGAACAACGGCTTTCCGGCCGACATCCGTGTGCAGCTCAACAACGGCCGCTACAATGACGGCGAACTGATCGGGGCACAGCTTTCCGCCGATATCACACTCACCGGTCCTCTCACCGGCACGCCGACACTCGGCGGCACCATCAACGCCTCCGAGATCAACATTCTCGTGCCGGAGAAGCTGCCGAGCTCGCTCGCCCGCATCGACGTCACCCATCGCAATGCGCGGCCGGCAGTCTACCAGCAACAGCGGGAGCTCAATCCCGACCGCGGCAAGGGTGCGAGCGGCGGCGGCATCAATCTCGACCTCACCTTCAATGCGCCCAGTCGGGTCTTCGTGCGGGGCCGCGGCCTCGATCTCGAACTCGGTGGTTCGATTCGCGTCACCGGTTCGGCCGCCTCCCCCAGCATCGTCGGCGGTTTCGATCTTCGGCGTGGACGCTTCGCCATCCTGGGAAAGCGCCTCGACTTCAACCGCGGCCGCCTGACCTTCTCCGGAGGCCTGATCCCCACGCTCGATCTGGTTGCCGAATCGACTTCGGGCAGCACGACGGTGTTCATCGCCGTCACCGGCCCGGCCACCGACCCGAGCTTCACCTTCTCGTCCAACCCGGCCCTGCCGCAGGACGAGGTGCTGGCGCGGCTGATCTTCAACCAGGGCACCTCCAACCTGTCGCCGCTGCAGATCGCTCAGCTGGCGGAGGCGGCGGCCTCGCTTGCCGGTGTCGGCGGCTCGACCGGGCTTCTTGAAAACCTGCGCTCGCAAATCGGCGTCGACGATATCGACATCAAGACGACGGCAGACGGCCAGACCGCGGTCGGCGTCGGCAAGTACCTCAACGACCGGACCTATCTCGGCGTCGATTCCACCGGCCGCGCGTCCATCAATCTGGACCTTGGCAAGGGCCTGAAAGCCACCGGCGCGGTATCGGCCACCGGCGGCGGCGAGGTTGGGGTGTTCTACGAGGGCGAGTTCTAGAGCACGAACCGACGCCTTGCCGACGTCGTGAAGATCGTTTTGCAGACCAGCAGCTGCACGGCTGGCAACGGCCGGCTGCCCCCAGATTTGGCTACGTTAGTCCTTTTGCCGAGACCAGGGTTTTCCTTCGCGCCTGGCGAACCATCGCACCGCCATGCCGTTCCTGCGGTCCGAAGCGACGCGCCTTCCCCCGGGTGGGTTCGTCGTTCCCGAAGGCAGGCAAAGACAGGGAAACACGTTTTATGGCCATGAAGACATTCGAACACCCGCAGCACGGAACCATCGAAACCCCTGAGGACGTGCTGGCGAGCGACAAGTTCTCGGACACGGAAAAGCAGACGATCATCGAGGAATGGCGTTCCTCACTGCAGCATATCTTGCTGGACGACCCCGACGCTCCCGAAGTCAAGGAGACAAGCGAACGCCTCGAACATGCGGCCCGCACATTGGACGCGTCCAAGGGCTGATGCGGCGGACTGCAGCCGTGGCATCCGGCTCGTGAAACAGGTTCGTTCGATCCTGCGCAAGGGCGTCGTAAGCGGCGCCCTTTTTCTGGTTTCCCGGCGCACGAGGCACCTCGATTTGCGCCGATCGGTGCGATCGCAGCCTTGCTGCGGGGGTATCCCTCCAGTCGCGAACCAGTCTACCGTCGACATCGACCCTTCCGAAACGCTGATCGCGCCATAGCTCCTCCGTCAAGTCACCGGCGTCTTGCGCCGACGGCACTCAGCAAGCGGAGGCGAACATGCCCAAGAGCATCAATCCTTATAACGGCGAGACGATCGAGGATTTTGCCGAGCACACCGACGCGGACATCGATCGGGCGCTGGCCAACGCCGATGCCACCTACAAGGACTGGCGCCGCTCGCGCTTTTCCCATCGCTCCGACGTGCTGATGAAGGCTGCCGACGAACTGGAGCGGCGCAAGGAGGAACTCGGCCGGATCGCGACGCTCGAGATGGGCAAGCGGTTGAAGGAGGCGGTCGCCGAGGTCGAGAAATGCGCCTGGGTCTGCCGTTATTATGCCGAGAACGGCGAAAAGCTGATTTCCGACGAGACGCGCGAGGGACCTGCAGGCAAGAACTTCGTCGCCTATCTGCCGATCGGGCCAGTGCTCGCGGTGATGCCGTGGAACTTCCCCTATTGGCAGTGCATGCGCTTTGCCGCGCCGGCGATCATGGCCGGCAATGTCGGGCTCCTGAAACACGCCTCGAACGTGTCGCAATGCGCGCTGGAGATCGAGAAGGTGTTTCTCGCGGCGGGTGCACCGCAGGGCGTTTTCCAGACGCTGATCGTGTCGTCGAAGAAGGTCGAAGGCATCTTGAAGGATTCCCGCCTGCGTGCGGCGACGCTGACGGGCAGCGAGGGCGCGGGCGCCTCGGTCGCGGCGACGTCTGGGTCGCAGATCAAGAAGACGGTGCTGGAACTCGGCGGCTCCGACCCGTTCATCGTCATGCCGTCGGCCGACATCGAGAAGGCGGTTTCCGTCGGCGTGACGGCCCGCATGCAGAACAACGGCCAAAGCTGCATCGCGGCCAAGCGCTTCATCGTCCATGCGGATGTCTACGACGATTATCTCGGCCGCTACACCGAAGCCGTCGAGGCGATCACGCTGGGCGACCCGTTGGTGGAGGGCACAGGCATGGGGCCGCTCGCCATGAAGGCAGGGGTCGAGGACATCGCGTCCCAGATCGATCGCTCGGTGAAAACCGGCGCCAAGCTCGTGACAGGCGGCAAGGCGCCGGATGGCGAGGGAAATTTCTACCAGCCGTCGATCCTCGCCGACGTGCCGGAAGCAGCGCCCGCCTATCGCGAGGAGCTGTTCGGCCCCTGCGCGATCCTGTTCAAGGTCAAGTCGATCGACGCGGCGATCGATCTGGCCAACGACTCGGAATTCGGCCTCGGCGGGTCGGTCTGGACCAACGAGCCCAAGGAGCAGGAGCGCTTCATCCGCGACCTCGACCAGGGCGGCACTCACATCAACCGCATGACCGCCTCCGATCCGCGCCTGCCCTTCGGTGGCGTGAAGAAATCGGGCTATGGCCGGGAATTGTCGTCGGAAGGCATTCGCGAATTCATGAATGCCAAGACGGTGACGATCGACTGAACGGCGCGCGTTGGCGGCCGCAGGACGAAACCATCGAAACCCGTTGTTGAAGCGTTGCTGGCTGCGACCCCGGCA
>JBBSUS010000071.1:0-8090 GCA_038234195.1 Hyphomicrobiales bacterium
CGGCGTCGGCCATCGCGGTTTCGATCACGGCACCTGGGTGCCGCTGATGCTTGCCTTTCCCGCCGCCAACATCCCGGTTGTCCAGGTTTCCGTCGACCCAACCGCCGGACCGGCGCATCATCTGAAACTCGGCGCGGCGCTGGCGTTTCTGCGCGAGCGAAACGTGCTGGTCATCGGCTCGGGCTCCTTCACCCACAATCTGCGAGAGGCTTTCGGCCGCATGCGCAGCGGTGAACGGCAGGCCGAAATGCCGGCATGGGTCTCGACCTTCGCCGATTGGATGAGTGATCGGATCATCGCCGGCGATCGCGGCGCTTTGACCGGCTACCGTACGGCGGCACCTTATGCCCGCGAAAACCATCCGACCGATGAACATCTGATGCCGCTCTACGTGGCGATAGGCGCTGCGGGTGAAAGCGCTGTGGCAACGAAACTGCATGCCAGCCAGGATTTCGGCGTCCTGTCGATGGAGGCCTTCGCGTTTCGTTGACCGCCAACGCTTCTGCCTAAGACGTGAAAGACATCCCCATGCACGAGCCATCGACCCTCGACACGCGTCAGGGCTTGCCCGCAGACCTGACACTGCTCTTGCAGCGCTATCCGCGTGCGACCTGGCATAACCATGCCAATCTTGGCGCGACCGCAAAGTTCTGGTTGTCACGCCACGACATGTTCCGTGACCTGGGCGGTCAACTCGGAGGAGGGCTGTCGCAATATCGCAAGGGAACGATCGACTTCGATCGCTTCAGACAATGGTTCGCGCCGCGCCTGCAATTCTTTCTTCAGCAGCTTGAACACCATCACCAGATTGAAGATGACCATTATTTCCCGGTGTTCCAGCGCGCCGAACCAAGGCTCGCCCGCGGCTTCGACCTTCTGGATAGCGACCACATTCTCATTCACGACGATCTCGCCGCCGTTGCCGATGGTGCGAACGCACTTTTAAGCTTCGTCCGGGCACCCAGACAGCAGAATGAAAGCGATGATGAGAAACGAATCGCGGACGCCTATGGCCAAGCCACGGAGCGACTTTTAAAGCGCCTGACGCGTCATCTGGCTGACGAGGAGGATCTGATCATTCCGCTGATTCTCGATCGTGGCGAGGCGTCGATCGGGATTTGACCGCAACACGGTCGACCGCGGCGTCCACACTGCCCGAGCGGACCATGCAACTCGCCTTGGTCGCTGGCCCGATCTTGCTCGCGGGCGTTTCTGGTTGATCGGCTCTCGACGTCCCGTTGCGATCGCTCTTGCGAACTCGCCGAACGAGCATAGGACCCCACTGGCGCCACCCGAAGAAGCCGGCAACGGCAACTCCGACGACCGCCAGCGCAATGCCGACACCGCGCTCCATGAAGGCGAGGCGGTCGAACACCTGCCAGATCGAATAGCCAAAGACGTATCCGATCGTCGTGAAGATGCCCGCCCAGAGCGCCGCGCCGAAAAAATTCAGCACCAGAAAGCGCAGGACCGAGATGCGCGACAGGCCGAGCGCGATCAGCCCCGGCATGCGCAGGCCGTAGATGTAGCGATTCACGATGACGAAATAGGCCTGGTACTTTTCGACGAGCTGCAACGCCCGGGCAAATTTCTTCCGCTGGCGCCAGCTCTTCACCCAGCGATGGTTCGACGAATAGCGCGCGAACAGAAACACCGACAGATCACCGATGAACGACCCGATGAAGGCAAGCGCGATCATCATCTGAAACGGATAGGATCCGCGATAAGCGAGAAAGCCGCCGATGATCGCGAAGACCTCACCCTCGAAGAAGGTGCCGACCATCACGATGACCGGCCCGAACTCTGAGATGAGGTGGAGAATTTCGTACACAGGTGCTCCGCGAATTCGGATCGTTTCGGCCGCCGCGCGCACGGCCGTCCGGTGATGGATATGCTTGGCCGCGCTTTTGCCAGAGATTTACGGCGCAAAAAAGCGACAATTGACGAATCTGCAGGTTGCGACGGTTAGTCCCCCCGAAGCCGTCAACCAGCGCCAGCGCTTCGAAGCACGACGATCACCGAGGCGACGGCGACGACAACTGAAATCGTCGATTCAGGCCGACGAACACTTCGCGTGCCGCGAAGAGATGGTTCATGGCGCGCCCGGCTGCAAGGCCGAACACACAGCCGATACGGAACACCCAGCCGATGCAGACGACGAGGTGGCCCACACGACAGCGGCGATTTCGGCGGCGCGTAAAACAAAAAGCCGCCGAACGCGCGAGATTGCTGCGGCCAGGCGACCAATGGTGCGGATCCGTCGGTCGACGCGGTACGTCAGGATGACCGGGAGCGAGATGCCGGGCGACAAGGTCACGGGCCATCGAACGACACATGGCGGTCCACCTTTGGTCGAAACGGAAGCGCAGCAGCTGGCGTCCGGCCAGGATGACGCAGAGGTGGCCGATGAAGCGTTCGCGGAACCATTGGGTCGCCGGGAAGCCGGCGACGCTGTTCACGAGCCTTCCAGGCCTCGTTCCGTGATCGTTGCGATCGCCGAACGGGTCGCCGAAATCTCGAGCCGCTCGAGGCGTTCGACTATCTGCGCCAGCACGCCGACAATCTCCGCCATTTCGAGCGCGCGCAGTGCGTCCACCTTGTCGTGCAGCGCCATAATTTCGATCTCGGACTTCAGGTTGACCTCGTAGTCGTGGCTGGCCTCGATCCGGTCACGTTCGGCCGATCGATTTTGCGACATCATGATGACCGGGGCCTGGACCGCGGCGATCATCGACAGGACAAGGTTGAGGAAGATGAACGGGTAGGGATCGAACGCCTCGCGGGTCAGCAAGATGGTATTGAGCACCACCCACACCATCAGGAACGCGAAGAAACCACCGATGAAGGCCCACGAGCCTCCGACTTCAGCGATCTTGTCGGCGAGACGATCGCCAAAGGAAGATTGTTCGTTGAATCCCACATTGGTGTCGCGGGCGATCGGCGTGCGCCTGTGGGCACTTTCGAGGACGCGTTTTTCCGTTGGCTTCAGTTTGTCGAGCGAGCGACCAAACCAGCGGCTTGCGGCATTCTTGGCATCGTTCATCGGCATGATGACGCTCCGGACAAATCTGTGGTGGCGAAAGCAGGGTCGCGCGAACCCGCGTAGCTTGATAT
Source organism: Hyphomicrobiales bacterium (assembly GCA_038234195.1). Lineage (GTDB taxonomy): Bacteria > Pseudomonadota > Alphaproteobacteria > Rhizobiales > Rhizobiaceae > Aurantimonas. Next base: position 3,115 of record JBBSUS010000071.1, read on the forward strand.
GAGCCCGAACGGTACAGCGCAAAGCGCTGAGCGCCATGTTCCAATATGAAATTCGCGAAAGGCCTGACGATGAAATTTCGAGACGGCCGTCCGACAAAGTTTGCCGAGAGAGCGTTCCGACCGTGAGCCGCACATCAGCCTCGTTCCGCCTGGCTGTCGCCCAGTTGAATCCCACCGTTGGCGACATCGCCGGCAATCTGACGCTGGCCCGGAAGGCAAGGGTCCAGGCCGCGCAGATGGGTGCCGATCTTGTGCTCTTCACCGAGCTCTTCATCTGCGGCTACCCACCCGAGGACCTCGTCCTCAAGCCGGCCTTCATCGAGGCCTGCATGGCGGCCGTGGAAGAACTCGCGAAGGAGACCGGTGACGGCGGCCCGGGCGTCATCATCGGCTCGCCATTGCGCAACGAGGACGGGCTGTTCAACGCCGTCGCCGTCCTCGACGCCGGCCGCATCCAGACATGGCGCTCCAAGGTCGATTTGCCGAACTACGGCGAATTCGACGAAAAGCGCGTTTTCGAAAGGGGCCCGATGCCCGGGCCGGTCGGCTTTCGCGGACTTCGCCTCGGCATTCCGGTCTGCGAGGACATCTGGGGGGATATGGGCGTCGGCGAGACGCTGGCCGAGTCAGGCGCCGAAATCCTGCTCGTCCCCAACGGCTCCCCCTTCTATCGCGGCAAGCTCGACGTGCGCCATCAGGTCGCGCTGCGGCAGGTCATCGAGACCGATCTCCCTCTGGTTTATGCCAACCAGGTGGGCGGCCAGGACGAACTTGTCTTCGACGGGGCCAGCTTCGCCTTTGGGGCCGACCGCTCCCTGGCATTCCAGTCGCCGCAATTCGAGACCGGTATCTTCCTCTCCGACTGGCAGCGCACGGACGGCGTCCTCGTCTGCACAAACAGCGAAACCGTGGCGACGCCAGAGGCGGAAGAAGCCGTCTGGCGCGCTTGTGTGCTCGGATTGAAGGATTACGTCGACAAGAACGGCTTCAAGTCGGTTGTCCTTGGCCTGTCCGGCGGCATCGATTCGGCGATCGTCGCCGCACTGGCGGTCGACGCGCTGGGGCCTGAACGGGTCCACTGCATCATGATGCCCTATCGCTACACGGCCGAAACCTCGCTGGAGGATGCGGCGGCTTGTGCCAAGGCGCTCGGCGTGCGCTACGACATCGTGCCGATCGCCGCACCGGTGGAAGGGTTCACCGCGGCTCTCGGAAGCCTCTTTGAGGGAATGAAGCCGGGCGTCACCGAGGAAAACATTCAAAGCCGCGCCCGTGGGATGATCCTGATGGCGGTCTCCAATAAGTTCGGCGCCATGGTCGTCACGACCGGCAACAAGAGTGAAATGAGCGTCGGCTACGCGACGCTCTACGGCGACATGAACGGCGGCTTCAACCCGATCAAGGACCTTTACAAGACCGAGGTCTTCAAGCTCGCCCGCTGGCGCAATGCGAACCGTCCCGAAGGGTCCCTGGGTCCCGACGGCGAGGTGGTGCCAGTGCGGATCATCGAGAAGCCACCCTCGGCGGAATTGCGCGAGGACCAGAAGGACCAGGATTCTCTTCCGCGCTACGAGGTTCTCGACGCGATCCTGCAACATCTCATCGAACATGACGGTGGCGTCGACGAATTGGTGGCCAGGGGCTTCGAGCGCGAGACCGTCGCCCACATCGAAAAGCTTCTCTACATTGCCGAATACAAGCGCCGGCAGTCGGCGCCGGGCGTGAAGGTGACGCGAAAGAATTTCGGCCGCGATCGGCGCTATCCGATCACCAACCGGTTTCGCGACGGGGTGTGAGGCGTATCGATGCTGGAAATTCCACCACTCGATTCGATCGCGGTCGCCGCCATTGCCGTCGGCGCATTGTTTCTCCTCCGCTATTTCCTGGTGATGCGGCGCATCTGGAAAGGCACCGGGCACGTGCCCAGTTTTCAGTCCGGCGATTATTTCCGTGCGATGAAGCCAGGCGCTTTCGGTGAGGATTTCGAGCCCGAGCGGCGTTATGCCAAGCGCCAACTCGTCCTTGGCACGACGTTCCTGGCGATCGGCCTGGTGCTGATTGCCTGGCTGCTCGCCACGGGCGTGCCGATCCAAATCCTGGGCTGAAGCCTCGAACGCATTGCCGTCTGTCGGCGATCGTCATCAATTGCGACCGGAGCGTTCCGATGCCCTTTCTCGCCTTCATCGGCCGCAATGCCCGTTGGCTGGGCGGCGGCTTCCTTCTCTGCTTCTTCTCTTCCTTCGGCCAGACTTTCTACATCGCCTTGTCGAACGGCGACATCCGCCGCGAATACGACCTGACGAACGGCGAGTTCGGGCTCCTCTACATGGCCGCAACGCTCGCCAGTGCGGCAACGCTGCCATTTCTGGGCTGGCTGCTCGATCGCTACTCTGTTGCCCGGGTTTCGATCGGCACGATCCTGTGCCTTGCCGGTGCAACGCTTGCCATGGCCTTCGCCTCCAGCCTGCCGCTCCTGGTACTGACCATCTACCTCCTGCGGCTGTTCGGGCAGGGGATGATGACCGAAATCTCGATGACCGCGACGGGGCGCTGGTTCGCTGCCAATCGCGGCAGGGCAATGGCGCTGGTGACGCTCGGCAATCACGCCGGCACCGCGCTGTTTCCGCTGATCTTCGTCGGCGCGGCGGCGGCGCTCGGATGGCGCGGCACCTGGATCGCGGGTGGTGTTTTCCTCGTTCTCGTGGCGCTACCGACGATCGTCCTTGCCACCCGTGTTCCTCGCGATCCGCAGTCGGAGCCGCCGGGCACGAAGATCTTGGACGTGCCGGACTGGACGATGCACCAGGTGATCGCCAGTCCGACCTTCTGGCTTGTTGTCGGCAGCGTGCTGGCCCCGCCCTTCATCGGCACGACGCTGTTTTTCCATCAGGTCTATCTCACGCAGCTGCGGGGCTGGCCGCTCGACCTTTTCGCCGCCGGCTTCGTCGTCATGTCGGCCACCACCGTGGTCTTCTCGCTGGTCTGCGGCTGCCTGATCGACCGGATCAGTGCCGTGCGCCTTTTGCCATTCTTTCTGGTGCCGATGACCATCGCATGCCTCGTCGCCGCGAACTTTGCGGCGCCGGCGTCGATCTTCGTCTTCATGATCTTCCTCGGCATCTCCAGCGGCCTGTCTTCGACTCTGCTCGGCGCGCTGTGGCCTGAACTTTACGGAACGAAGCACCTTGGCGAGATCCGCTCGGTGATCGTCGCGCTGATGGTGCTCGCCTCGGCGCTCGGGCCGGGAATCACCGGTGTCCTGATCGACGCCGATGTCTCCTATCTCCTGCAGATCGACGCCATGGCGTTCTACTGTGTGGTGATGACGGTGATCATGACGCTGTTCTCCCGGCGCTTCGCGGCAAATTCCTCTGCAAGCGAAGCGGACGTGGTCGCAGGGGCGGGCCGCGCCGTCGATCGGATTGATCCATCGCCCAACCGGCCATGAGCTGCGAACGTTCGCGAAGTCGAATTCTGCGTCGGAAACGTCTTGGCACAAGCTACATTGCCAGCGCTCAAGCAAGGCATTAGGTCGGGGCCATGACCGTCACCGTTCGCTTCGCGCCGTCACCCACCGGCTATCTGCACATCGGCAATCTTCGCCCGGCGCTGTTCAACTGGCTGTTCGCCCAGCGCATGGGCGGCCGATTTATCCTCCGTTTCGACGACACCGATGCCGCTCGTTCGACCCGCGCTTTTGCCGACGCGATCGAGGCCGATCTTGCCTGGATCGGCATTCGACCCGATGCCGTTATCCGCCAGTCGGACCGGCTCGACCTCTATGCCACAGCGACCGACACGCTGAAGCGGGCAGGGCTGCTGTATCCCTGCTATGAGACCGCGGACGAACTCGACCGCAAGCGCAAGCGTCTCGCGGCGCGCAACTTGCCGCCGATCTATGGCCGCGAGGCGCTGAAGCTGTCGCACGAGGCACGGGCTTCGTTGAAGAGCGAGGGACGCGCCGCACATTGGCGATTCCTTCTGCCCAACCATGACGGTGATCCCTTCGCGACGAGGCGCACCGAGGTCCATTGGCACGACCTCGTGCGCGGGACACAGACCGTCGATCTCGGCTCGCTGTCCGACCCGGTGCTGATCCGCGAGGACGGCAGCTATCTCTACACGCTGCCCTCGATCGTCGATGATGGCGAAACCGGCGTCACCCATGTGATCCGTGGCGATGACCACGTCACAAACACCGGCGTCCAGATTGCGATCTTCGAAGCGCTGGGGCTGAAAGTGCCGGGCTTCGGCCACACCAATCTGCTGACGACGATCGACGGCGAGGGCCTGTCGAAACGCACCGGCGCCCTGTCGCTGAAATCGTTGCGCGAGGATGGCTTCGAGCCGATGGCCGTCGCGTCGCTGGCCGTCCTCGTCGGTCTCTCCGGTTCGATCGACGCCTTGCCGAGCCTCGACGCCCTGGCAGAGCGCGTGCGCTTCGAGGACGTCTCGCCTTCGGCCTCGAAGTTCGATCCCACCGAGTTGAGCCGTCTCAACCATGAACTCGTCCACGCCATGCCCTATGCCGAAGCCGCAGAGCGACTGGAGGCGATCGGGGCGCCGGCAGACCAGGCTGAAGCGTTCTGGTTGGCGGTGAGGGCAAACTGCGAAAAGGTCGCGGACGCTGCGGAGTGGAAAGAAATCGTCTTCGGCACCTTGCCGCAAACGGTGGAGCTTTCAGAGGGCGACCGCGCCTTTACCCGACGCTCGGGGGAACTTCTGCCTGCCGGCGAGCTCGACGAAACGAGCTGGAAGAATTGGACAGGCATCCTGAAGGCCGAGACGGGCCGCAAGGGCAAGGCGCTCTTCATGCCGCTTCGCCTCGCACTGACCGGGCTCGACCACGGACCGGAGCTGGCGGGGTTGCTGCCGTTGATCGGCAAAGAACGCGCGGTCGCCCGCCTTGGCGGCTAAGCCCTGCCGTGGCTCGAAAATTGCAGCAGCGAGACGAACAACGTCCGATCGTGCGCGGC
>JBBSUS010000072.1:0-7896 GCA_038234195.1 Hyphomicrobiales bacterium
CAAGGCGTCGCCGAGGCGCTCGGGATCAAATTCCCGATCGACGTCGACAAGCGGATCGCCGGCGCGGCCGAGGTCGGCGAGCACAAGACCTCGATGCTGCAGGATCTGGAGCTTGGCCGGCCGATGGAGGTCGACGCCCTCGTCACCGCCGTCCAGGAGCTCGGTCGCCTGACAGGGCGGCCCACGCCGACCATCGACACCGTGCTCGGCCTCATCCGCCTGCGTGCTGCAACGCCGCTCGGCACGTGAGCCGACGGAGACCCGTCAGCCGCGACGCACAAACGATCAGAGGCTGCGACATCCGCCGCCGCCTCTGATGACTTTCCGCTCTCTTGAGCTGCAGATGGACAGTCAGGCCCGCTGCAGACCGCGGGAAGCCTCTTCTTGCTCGGCGCGCCGGATGATGCCGATCCGCATCGGCTTCAAGACGCCGATCGCAAGCAGCGCCGCCAAAGCGTTGAGCGCGACGCCGATGATGAACACCGGCCCCCAATTGCCGTTCGCCGCAAGCCCCGTGCCGAACGGCACGAGCAGCGCCGCCGTGCCCTTTGCGGTGTAGAGAAGGCCGGCATTGGTGGTGGCGTATTTCGAGCCGAACGTGTCCGTACAAGTCGAGGGGAACAGGCTGTAGATCTCGCCCCAGGCAAAGAACACCGTTCCGCTGAGGATGACGAACAACACCGGATCATGGGCATAGAGGTAGAGCAGATAGATGCCGATCGCCTCGATGGAGAACGCGATGAACATCGTGTTCTCGCGGCCAATCTTGTCGGATAGCCACCCGCAGAGCGGGCGCGTGACGCCGTTGAGAACGCGGTCGAGCGTCGCCGCCAGCGTCAAGGCCGGAATGCCGAGCCACAGCGGCACCTTGGCGACGCCGAGATCCTTGGCCATCGGCGCCAGATTGGCCGTCACCACGAGGCCGCCGACGCCGACCATCACGAACATCGCGTACATCAGCCAGAACGTCGGATGGCGAAGCGTCTCCGCCGGCCGGTACTGGCGGCGGCTCTGGAAGATGCCGCGTTTCTGAACCGGCACCGGTACCTCGTCATCGCGTGGAGCAAAGAGGAAGAACGACAGGACAACGACGATCAGCCCCTGCCCCAGGCCAAAACTGAAGAACGCGCTCTCGAAGCCGTAATTGGCAATCGTCGCCTGAATCGGCCACACGGTCAGCGCCGAGCCGGCACCGAAACCGGCAGCGGTGAGACCCGCTGCCAGACCGCGCCGGTCGGGAAACCATTTCAGCGCATTGCCGACGCAGGTGCCGTAGACCGCCCCGGCGCCGATGCCGGCGATCACCTGGCCGACGCAGAACAGCGCGATCGTATCGGCGTAGGAATTGACGACCCAGCCGATTGCGCAAAGCGCGCCGCCCAACATGACGACATTGCGCGGACCGTATTTATCGACGAACCAGCCTTCGACCGGCACCAGCCACGTCTCGAACAGTACGAACAGCGTGAAGGACCACTGGATCGCCTCGCGCGTCCAACCGTATTTCGCAACGATGCTCGGGACGAAGAAGGTCCAGCCATATTGCAGATTGGCGATCATAACCATGCAGATCACGCCGATGAAGACCTGCGTCCATCGCTTCCCGTCGCTGACCTGGCGACCCGAGGACTCAAGGGTTGGATTGCTCGGCATTGCGACCTCCCAGTCATAGAACGGAGCGCCCGCTTCTCCTCTGAACAGCGTCAGGCATCCATTCTCTTCGCTCGCCTTATGAATATCGCGGTATACAACTCAGCGCATTTTACTTTTATTCAGTGCTTGATAAATAAAATTAACTGCTCGCTCCAGCCCGGCCTCGGCCGAGGTATCGAACCTTGAGCGCGAACCGACCTTCCGGATCGCATCGATGACCCGGTACCCCATCGGCGCCACGGGTGGACAAATCGGCGCGCAAGGCCTTTCTTAGCAACCTTGGATTGTCGAGGAGAACAATATCATACTTCTGATTGCATTCGCGCTTGCCACTTGGATCCCGCATCCGATCGATCCGCCCCACCACGCGACGATAGAAGCGCCTGTACGGCTCGCTTGCGACGGATGCGGCTGCCGTGGTGGACCCGGATGGCGAAGCAACCGGACCGGACAATGCGTCGGAAAGAAGAATCTGGCACGGGAATGCGGCAACCCGCCCTCGCCGTCGCGTTGCACCAAGGAAAACTGATCGAGACGCCCGCGGTCGGCACCAGCGGGGCAGCACGAACACCGGCGCCCCACGCATGCGTCAGGCGACCATGCGCGACGTCCGCGGCGACGCCTTGGAAGCGAATCAAGCACCGCTCTTACTCGCCACGAATTGCGCGAGTGACACGGCAGAAGACGAGTAAAATATGGAGGCTCGATGCTAAAGCCGCAGCGATTTCAAAAGATTGCTGGAGCGGGTAGCGGGAATCGAACCCGCATATTCAGCTTGGAAGGCTGCTGCTCTACCACTGAGCTATACCCGCCTGTGCGCCAGCTTGCCTTGGGCAGGGCGTCTTGTCGAGGACTCTTCGCAGAAGTCATCGGAAAGCCCGTCAGGCTGCCGACGCCGTCGCCGAGCCGGTGCGGCGGCGATGGTGGAGGGGGCTGGATTCGAACCAGCGTACGCTAAGCGAACGGATTTACAGTCCGTCTCCTTTAACCACTCGGACACCCCTCCGCATCCGTCGTCGGTCCTGCACCGAAATGCCGGCCCGAATGTGAGACCGTTGAAACCTCTTGGGTCCGTCGGCGCCACGGACGGCCTTATGAAAGCCGTGGCGGCGTCTGTCAACGCCGCAGCGGCTGGTTTGCCGGGACATTTTTGCGGGAGCATCAGACGCAACGTAGGCAAGCCAGGATGCCCACGCCTGAAAAGCAGCCCGTTGAGCCTTGGCCGCGGCTCCTGTAAGCAGCGTCGATGACCGAAGATCTGACGTCCCACACCCCGAAAGACAGCCACTACGCCACACTGCGGCGGGCCCACCGCGACCGCAAGCGGGCCGACGGTGCGTTGCCGACACCGCAGAAGCCGAAACGCAGTGGTCAGGGAAGCAAGGGCGCCCCCAGCGCAGCGCCGGCGGGGCGCGTACGCCTCTACGGCCTCCACACCGTTGCAGCGGCGCTCGCCAATCCGAAGCGCAAGTTGCACGGCATGCTCGTCACCCGCAACGCCCTGGCGCGGCTTGAGATCGACGAGGCGGATATTCCCTGCCCGGTCGAGATCGTCGACCCCAGGCGCCTCGACAGCGAACTCGGCGGTGACGCGGTCCATCAGGGCGTCATGCTCGAGGCCGACCCCCTGACGGCCCGCAAGCTCTCCGCGCTCGTTGACGCGCGGCTGGTGCTGGTGCTGGACCAGGTCACCGATCCACACAATGTCGGCGCGATCCTGCGCTCGGCGACTGCCTTCGGCGCCGACGCGCTGGTGACGACCGCACGTCATTCGCCGCAGGAAAGCGGGGTGCTCGCCAAGGCCGCTTCCGGCGCACTGGAGCACGTGTCGCAGATCGAGGTGGTCAATCTCGCCGAGGCGCTGGGCGAATTGAAGGCGAGCGGCTTCGTCACCCTCGGCCTCGATTCGGAAGGACCCGAGGACTTCGAGCGAACGCTTGCGGGAATTGCCGGAGAAGGCGCCGCACCATCGCGCATTGCCATCGTGCTGGGCGCCGAGGGCAAGGGCCTGCGCCAGAAGACCCGTGAAACCGTCGACGCTCTCGCGCGGCTGGAAATGCCCGGCGCGATTCGTTCGCTCAACGTCTCCAACGCCGCCGCCATCGCCCTCTACGCGACGCGCCGGCATCTGGGCTGAGTGAAGACGGCGGCATGCTTGCCTCACGGGAGGCCGGGAGGTCGGGGTGCCCCTGGGCACGCACGCCGTCACAGTGTCGGCGGCACTTTGAAAAATGTCATCGGGCTCGATGCTTTTTCATGGCCGCCATGGCTGCAATGGCGTGCGCGATATGTTATTTCGCCCCAGGCGCCGGCGTAGCACAGCGGTAGTGCAGCGGTTTTGTAAACCGAAGGTCGGGAGTTCAATCCTCTCCGCCGGCACCATATTCGCCTTTCAGAAGATCAGGTGGAACAGTCCACTGACGATCGCCAGCGTGATCAAGACGACGGCGGCGAGGATGATGACAAGGATTTTCAGCATGGTGGGGCTCCTGAAGGGTTGGCGAGCCTCGACATAGGGTGTCCGGCCGCCGACGCTAGCGCCACTGCGAGAAAAGCGCCGCGCTCGACAGGCTGGCATGCCGCCGCCCCGTCGCGGCTTGCCAGAGACGGCTGGCCAATGGCGGCGCGCACGCTATGGTGAGCCAAGCGGGATCGCCCGACCGTCCCTTCGATTCGAGAGACCTTTCCCGATCCATGTCCCGCCTGCCCCAATCGATCAGCTTCCTTGCCAGCGATAATCCCGCCGCCCAGGAAGCGGCCGCCTGTCTCTCGGCGCTCTACGGCAATGACGACCCCGAGCGCGCAGAGATCGTCGTCGCACTGGGGGGCGACGGCTTCATGCTGCAGGTGCTGCACCGCTTCATGAACACCGGCGTGCCGATCTACGGCATGAACAAGGGCACCATCGGTTTTCTGATGAACGAGTACCGCGAGGACGGGCTGCGCGAGCGCCTTGCCGCAGCGATCCAGAACACCTTCCATCCACTGACCATGACCGCCACCGACGCCGACGGCGAGCAGCACAAGTCGCTGGCCATCAACGAGGTGGCGATCTTCCGCCAGTCCTATCAGGCCGCGAGGCTGCGGATCGCGATCGACGGCGCAACGCGGCTCGACGAACTGGTCTGCGACGGGGTGATGGTGGCGACGCCGATCGGCTCGACGGCATATAATCTTTCCGCACAGGGCCCGATCATCCCGGTCGATGCCCCGCTCCTGGCGCTGACGCCGGTCAGCCCGTTCCGGCCCCGACGCTGGCGCGGCGCGCTGCTGCCCAACCACCAGACGGTTGAGATCACCACGCTGGAGCCGGAGAAACGTCCGGTCAATGCCGTCGCCGACGCGACCGAGGTCAAGTCGGTGCTTTCGATCACGATCCGCGAATCGATCGAGGATCACGGCCGCATCCTGTTCGACCGCGATCATTCCTGGGACGAGCGGATTCTGGCCGAGCAGTTCCGTTACTGACGAGCGATGCCGGGATGCGCTGGAGATGCTGAACCGTATGGTGGTCAGCTCGTCCGATATCCAAGCGAAAGGAATACGCGACGAGTGGTGATCGCGCGCGCGCTCGCCCGGTTCGCGGGTCACGCCGCCAGCCGCAGCGGCGCTGCGCGAAGCGCCGCGCGGGCCTGATCGCCCGACAGACGGTGCAGGAACCGCATCATCGCCTCGAACTCGCGGGCCCGGCCCGTGTCGAGCTTGACAGACCGATGGGCGGCGATCCGCTCCATGATCAGTTGCGGAACGTCCTCGGAGCCCGCATCGAGCCGCCCCGAAGCGATGTCGCGCCAGACGGCGACACCTGCCTCGAAGAGCAGCGAAGAAGCGCTCGGCAGGCCGCATTGACCCAGCAACGTCATCAGCGCCCGGCGCCGACCCTCGGACAGCACGAGCCGCACGCGCCGTTCGGAGACCAGCGACAGCCGCGCCAGCGCCAAGGTCAGGAGATCGATGTGACCCGAGCAAAGGGTGCGCAGCAGGAATGCGACGTTGAGCTGACCGCTCAGCCGCAGGTGCTCGATCAGCGCCGGCCCCTCGTTCTCGTCGATGACCTCGGCCAGGTCCGCCGTCGCGCGCTCGCAGGCGTCGACGGTCACATGGCCAGCCCGGTCGTCGCCGACGAGATTGACCAGGATCGAGAGCTTCGACAACGCCTCGCCAGTCTTCAGGATCAAGGTCTGGCGGACGCCGACCGGCAGATCGGACCGGCACAAGAGGGCGCCACGCAGGCTTGCGTCATTTCCCAGCCGCTCGGCCATCCGCCGATAGGTCAGCCCGGCGATGGCTGCCCCGTCATTCGACAAAAGATCCACGCAGATCGTCGCATCGGCGATCTCGGCCATCACGGCCGAGACCCGCACCGAAACGACGGGCCGCCGAGCGATCGCACCCCGCAGTCCCACCGAACCGTCGGTAACCAGGTCGATCAGATCCGCGTCGTCGAGCACCGGTGAACCGCCGGCGATGAGGCAAGCGATCGGATCGCTCGCGTCGCAGAGGGACAAGAGCACCCCGCGCGAAATGTTCGGCGACCGGCAGAGCCCGCGGGCCAGCGCCATGCGGACCTTGGGGGATGGATCGTTCAGGCTCACCACCAGGACGGATTTGGCGACCTCGACCTCTTCGGCGCTGGCGCGCGGGTCGTTGATGGTATCGCAGATGATCTCGGCAGCTCGTACGCGCTCCACGCTCGACGCCGTCTCGCACCACTGGGCAAAACACTGAACCGTCATGATGCAGGCAACTCCCGACGCTGGACCGATCGTCGGGAGACCATGGGCTCAAAAAGTTTCCGTTCCGTTTACCATAAGCGATGATCGCGATACGTGCCGCAGCAGGCGTCGACAGAACCGAGGATACGAAAGACGAGGCTCGTCACACGTCGCTGGCGTCTTTGGTTCGCGGGCGATTCATCTGGAAGACATCGGCGCTCACGGCGTAGTCCATGTAGCCGAGCCGGGAGAGCGGCCGCGCCAGCGCCATGTCGATCATGCCGTCGCGGATGATCGATTCGTCGATATGGATCGCCACAACCTGGCCGATGACGATGGTGTTTTCCGACAGTGAACCGTCAAGGGCCTTCGGCCTAAAGCTTTGCGTCACCTTGCACTCGAGTGCCGCCGGGCTCTCGGCGACGCGGGGCGCCGACACCAGCCTGCAGGGCGCTTCGGTGAGACCGGAAAAACCGAACTCGCTGTCGCCACGCTCGGCCGGCGCCGACGTCTTGTTGAGATGTCTGGCCAGGGCCTCGGTCGCCAGATTGGCGACGAACTCGCCGCTCTCGATCGCGAAGCTGGCCGAATCCTTGACGCCCACCGAGGAGAACATCACCAGCTTTGGCCCGTCGCTGATGGCGTTGAAGAAGCTGTAGGGCGCCAGATTGACCGCGCCCGAAAGCGAGCGCGTCGAAATCCAGCCAATCGGCCGCGGCGCGACGATCGCCTTGAACGGGTCGTGCGGCAGGCCGTGTTCGTTGCGGTCGGTGGTGTAGAACATCAGATCAAGCCTTTTCCGGCACGCGCGCCTCGGTGACGATGTCGGCCAGCGCCGGCCGCGGCCGCTCCTGGGGCGGCTCGCTTGGCGTGCCGATATGGATGAAGCCGATGACCTTTTCATGCGGCTGAATGCCCAGGATGGCCTTGGCATCGTCGTCATAGGCCACCCATTCCGTCACCCAATTGGCGGCAAAGCCCTTGGAATGGGAAGCGTTGACGAGGTTCATGGCGGCCGCCGCACCAGACAGCTGCTGCTCCCAGATCGGGATTTTGACGTGCTCGGCTGCGGTCGAGACGACACCCACGACCAGCGGGGCACGGGTGAAGCGCGTCGCTTCGACCCGCTGGCGGCTCTCGGAGACCGGCTCGTCCTGTCGGCTCTCGACCAGTTGGGCGAGCGCCTCGCCGATCCCAGCCGCAGCCGCGCCGCGATAGAGAATGAAACGCCACGGCGCGAGCTTGCCGTGATCCGGCACTCGCGCGGCGATGGTGAGAATTTCGTCGAGCGCCGCGCCAGACGGCGCGGGTGCGACGAGCAGCGGAATCGGGATCGAGCGACGGGTCGAAAGCAGTGTGGTCGAATCGGTCACGGCAGCGTCCTCTGTGATGTTGCACCCGAGCTAGCGTCGACAGTGCGAAATATCAAACCGCCAAAGCACCCGAGCGCTGACGCCGCAAGGCGCGACCCCGGCGACCTCGCCATAAGAAATCTAAGGTGATTTGCCTTGAATTCGTCCATCATTCG
>JBBSUS010000073.1:0-7888 GCA_038234195.1 Hyphomicrobiales bacterium
AGGGTCCTTCTCGTCGATGTCCTCGGGGAACAGGCCGGGGCGATCGGTCAGAGGTGTCCAGTCGGTGTAGTAGCCCTTGACCGGACCGAGGTAGGGTGACTGGATTTCAAGGCAGCGCCTGTAGTCCATCTCGTCGCTTTCGACGATACCGGCTTCGGGGTTTTCCAGTGCCCAGACCATGCCTGCCAGCACCGCCGAGGTGACCTGCAGACCGGTGGCGTTCTGATAGGGCGCGATGCGGCGGGTTTCCTCGAGGGAGAGCTGCGAGCCGTACCAGTAGGCATTCTTGTCGTGGCCGTAGAGAAGCACGCCCAATTCGTCGATGCCTTCGACCAGTTCATCCTCCTCGAGGACGTGGTGCTCGGGCTGGATCTTGCCGGCGGCGCCAAACAACTCGTCCAGCGACAGCACCGCGTCGTTGCAGGGATGATAGGCATAGTGGCAGGTGGGACGGAAGGTGACTTCGTCGTCCTTGTTGCGGGCGGTAAAGTAGTCGGCGATCGAGACGGACTCGTTATGCGTCACGAGGAAGCCGTACTGGGCGCCCGGCGTTGGGCACCAGGACCGCACCCGCGTATTGCCGCCCGGTTGCTCCAGATAGATGGCCGACTGGTGACCCTTCTTGTGCTGCTTTGCGTTCTTCGGCATCCACTTCTCGTGGGTGCCCCAGCCCAGCTCGGCCGGCTGCATGCCCTCCGACAGGAAGCCCTCGACCGACCAGGTGTTCCAGAAGACGTTCATCGGCTTGGGCTTTTTGGTCAGCTGGGTGTCGCGCTCGGCGATGTGAACGCCCTTGACGCCAGCCTTCTTCATCAGCTTGGCCCAGCCCTCGCGGTCATCGGGGCCGGGTTCCTTGAAATCGAGGCCGACGGCGCCCGCGACATCCACCAGCGCCTTCTTGACGAACCAGGAGACCATGCCCGGATTGGCGCCGCAGCAGGAGACGGCCGTGCCGCCGCCGGGGTTCTTCCTTTTTTCCTTGCGGACGGTCTCGCGCAGCGCGTAGTTGGTTCGATCGGCGTTCGACATGGACTCGTCGAAATAGAAGCCGAGCCACGGCTCGACGACGGTGTCGATGTAAAGCACGCCAAGCTCGCGGCACAGCTTGATCAGGTCCAGCGAGCCGGTGTCGACCGAGAGATTGACGCAGAAGCCCTGGCCTTCGCCTTCCGTGAGCAGCGGGGTCAGAAGCTCCTTGTAATTCTTCCTGGTCACCGCCTCGTTGATGAAGCGCACGCCGCGCTCGTTGAGGTGATGTTCGACATCCTTGTTCGGATCGATGACCGTCAGGCGCGACTTGTCGTAGTCGAAATGGCGTTCGATCAGGGGCAGGGTGCCCTTGCCGATCGAGCCGAATCCGATCATCACCACCGGGCCGGTGATCCTGGCGTGGATCGGATGGGTCTGGTCTGCCATGGGAGCGTCCTTTTCGGTCAGGTTCCAACGCAAGGCGGCCAACGATCTTGCGTCGGCGGGCCTCTGAATGTCTCGGCGAAGGCGCTAGAACGTTTCCGTGACAATTGGAAGGCTGTGCCCGGCATCGGGCCGCGCATGATCAGTGTCGCGAAGAACGGGACAGACATCGAAGGAACGACCTCACATGCAGTTGCCGGCGGCACTCAAAGCCGCGCTCGACGTCCGCCTTGGCTTGTCCGACATGGCCGATCTCAGGCAGGCGGGCGAGCGCCTGACGCGTCGCTACCGCGCCGAAACCCGAGACGGGCGCGCGCATCTGGCGAGCGAGGCGGCGGTCGACGCCTATCTCGCCGCGCGGCTGCCGGCGACCTTCGCCGCTGCAAGCGCATCGCTTCTCGCCGCAGCCGAGCAGATGCCGGACTTTAGCCCGAAGACGCTGCTCGATGTCGGCGCCGGACCCGGTACGATCGCGTGGGCCGCTTCGGCGGTCTTCCCGAGCCTCGAGCAGGCGACGCTGCTGGAGGCCAGCCGCCCTGCGGCTGCGGCCGGTGCGGAACTGGCGAAGGAAGGGCTTGCGGGAGAGGGGCGGACGCTTTCGCTCGACTGGCGCATCGGCATGGCCGTCGCGGAACTCGGCAATTGCCCGAGGGCCGAACTTGTCACGCTCTCCTATGTGCTCGACGAGCTTTCGGCTGCCGAAGGCGAGGCCCTCGTCGATACGCTTTGGGCGAAGACCGACGGCATGCTGGTGCTCGTCGAGCCCGGTACGCCCGCGGGATGGCGACGGCTCATGGCCGCGCGCAAACAATTGCTGGAAGCGGGCGCGCAGCTGGTCGCGCCCTGTCCGCATGCTCTGGCCTGCCCGCTGGTCGAGCCCGACTGGTGCCATTTTTCCCAGCGGGTCGAGCGCTCGCGGGTCCATCGCCTCGCCAAGAACGGTACCGTCCCCTACGAGGACGAGAAATTCGCCTATCTCGCCGTTTCGCGGGCTCCCGTGGCTTCGCTCGCTGCGACTTCTGCCCGTGTCCTCGCCCCGGTCAAGGCGGGCAGCGGCAAGGTGCGACTGAAGCTTTGCACGGGCGACGGCACCGCCGAGGACCGGCTGGTCACCAAGCGCGAGGGCGAGCCGTTCCGGATCGCACGGCGGCTCGCGTGGGGGGATGCGTGGAATTGAAGCGGAGAACCGGCATCAATCCTCCATCGCTTCCAGCTCGTCGATGAAGCCGGAGATCATGGCGAGACCCTTCGACCAGAAGGCTGGGTCGGAGGCGTCGAGGCCAAAGGGCTTCAGCAACTCCGAATGGTGCTTGGTTCCGCCGGCCTTGAGCATTTCGAAATACTTCTCCTGAAAGCCGCTCTCGGAGTTCTCGTAGACTGCGTAGAGCGAGTTCACCAGGCAGTCGCCGAACGCATAGGCGTAGACGTAGAAGGGCGAATGGATGAAGTGCGGGACGTAGGTCCAGTAGGTCTCGTAGCCGTCGCCGAGATTGATCGAGGGGCCGAGGCTGCGACGCTGTACGTTCATCCAGATCTCGCCGATCTGCTCGCTGGTCAGTTCGCCGCTCTGCCGCTCCTGATGCAGTTCGCGCTCGAACTGATAGAACGCGATCTGGCGGACCACCGTGTTCAGCATGTCCTCGACCTTCGAGGCGAGCAACGTCTTGCGCTCGGCCTTGGTGCGCGCCTGCCCGAGCAGCGAGCGAAAGGTCAGCATCTCGCCGAACACGGAGGCCGTTTCGGCCAATGTCAGGGGCGTTGCCGCCATCAGCGCGCCCTGCTTGCCGGCCAGCACCTGGTGGACGCCGTGGCCGAGTTCATGGGCGAGCGTCATCACGTCCCGCGGCTTGCCCATGTAGTTGATCAGCACATAGGGGTGAACACTCGGCACGGTCGGGTGGGCGAAGGCGCCCGGCGACTTGCCGGGTCGCAGCGCCGCGTCGATCCAGCCATGGTCGAAGAACCGGCCGGCAATCGACGCCATCTCCGGAGAAAAGCCGGAATAGGCCGACAGCACGGTCTGGCGTGCCTCGTCCCAGCCGATGTCGCGGCGGCTGGAATCGGGCAAAGGCGCGTTGCGGTCCCAGTATTCCAGGACGTCGAGACCAAGCCATTTGGCCTTCATCGCGTAGTAGCGATGCGACGTCGAGGCATAGGCGCTTGTCACCGCTTCGGACAGGGCGTCCACGACTTCGCGCTCGACCCGGTTCGCCAGATGGCGCGAATCGGCGACGTCGGTGAAGCCGCGCCAGCGATCGGAGATTTCCTTGTCCTTGGCCAGCGTGTTGGTGATCAGCGTGAAGGTGCGCAGATTTTCCGAAAACACATTAGTGAGTGCGCTGGCCGCCTTGCGCCGCTTGTCGCGATCGGGGTCCTGGAGGAGGTTGAGCGTGCCTTCGATCGCCAGATCGTCGCCGTCCACGGTGAAGCGCAAGGAGGTCAGCGTCTCGTCGAAAAGCCTGTTCCACGCGCCAGAGCCGGTCATCGCCTTTTCGTGAAACAACTCCTCGACCCGGTCCTCGAGCTGGAACGGCTTGTCCTTGCGCAGATCGACGATCCAGGGGCGGTAATGGGCGAGGGCCGGGTCGCGGTCCATCGCCGCATCCATGTCGGCGTCCTCGATCCGGTTCATCTCGAGCGGGAAGAACAGCAGCTTCGACGAGATGTCGATGACGTTGGACTGGATGTCGCCGTAAAACTTGGCGCGGGTCGGGTCGGACGTGTCGCCGGAATAGATCAGCCCGGCATAGGAAATGATCCGGCCCAGGAGTTCCTCCAGCGCCTCGAAGCCGGCGATCGCCTCGCCGAGATGGCCATGGGCGGCACACGCTTCATTGCCGAGCGAACCACGCCAGCGGGTCTGGAATGCCTCGGACTGGCTGCGGGCATGGGCGAGATCGTGTTTCAGCTCATCGCTGTCCATCGCCGGATAGAGATCGGCGAGGTTCCATTCGGGCAGGTCGCCAGCAGCCGCCGGCGATGCTTCGATCGCGGAAAAGGCGGGGCTCGGGGTAAGGGGCATCGCGGCAAGCTCTTCGTGTTGGGCAGGTTTCACGGGTTTGCCAGACGCGACGCCCTGAGCGTCACGGGCGTCCGGAACGTCAACCGGAAATCTGCAATTTCATTAGACTTTTCCGGAATCTGGCGACCGAAACTTGGCCATCTCCGTTCAGTCGAATTTTATTCGTCCGTGTCAAATTGGGTCATCCTCGCATGAAGACGAGACTGGAGGCGGAGCATGACCCAACTTGTCCTTATCGTCGACGACGATCCCATTCAACGCCGGCTGCTCGACGCACATGTGTCGCGGCTGGGTCTCAATGTTCGCCAATGCGCCGGCGGGCGGGCGGCGATCGATATCCTGACCGGGCCCGACAGCGGCAAGGTGTCCGCCGTCGTGCTCGACCTGATGATGCCGGACCGCTCGGGCAACGACGTGATGGCCGAGATGCGCAAGCACCACCTCGACATCCCCGTCATCGTCCAGACGGCCAAGGGTTCGATCGACACGGTGGTCGACGCGATGAAAGCCGGGGCCTTCGACTTCGTGGTCAAGCCGGTTTCGCCGGAAAAGCTCAAGACCGCGCTCGGCAATGCGCTGAAGGTCAGCGCCGCCAACCAGCGCCGGGCCAGAATTGATGCCGACGCGCCGAGCCTCGCGGTGGCGGCCGCCGACGCCTCGCCATCGCTCGCCCCGGTTCTGGCGGCGGCGGCGAAGGCCGCACAATCGGATATCCCAATCCTGATCTCCGGCGAAACCGGGTCCGGCAAGGAATGGCTGGCGCGGGCGATCAAGGCGGCGGGCCTGCGGCGCGGGGCACCTTTCGTGGCGGTCAATTGCGGTGCTCTGCCGGGCGAACTCGTCGAAAGCCTGCTCTTCGGCCATGCCAAGGGCGCCTTCACCGATGCGAGCGCGCCGCATGCCGGCAAGTTCGTGGAAGCCGACGGCGGCACCCTGTTTCTCGACGAAATCGGCGAATTGCCGCCGATGGCACAGGTGAAGCTCCTGCGCGTCCTGCAGGATGGCGCGATCGATCCCGTCGGTGGGCGGCATTCGGTCCGCACCGACGTCCGGATCATCTCGGCCACCAATCGCGATCTGGCGGAGGACGTGCGGGCCGGCCGCTTCCGCGAGGATCTCTATTACCGGCTCAACGCCTTCGAACTGACCGTTCCGCCGCTGCGCGAGAGACGCAAGGAAATCGCCGGGATGACGCGTCGCTTCGTCGCGCGGTTGGTCAAGCTGGAGCAACACGTGCCGGTCCGCAGCATCGGCGAAGGGGCAATCGACCTTCTGTGCCGGTATGATTGGCCGGGCAATGTGCGCCAGCTGGAGAACGTTCTGCACCGTGCGGTCGTCCTGAGCGAGAACAAGACGCTGGCCGTGGCCGATTTTCCGCAACTGGCCGGAGCCTCCATGGCTTCGCACGAACGCTCCGGCAAGTCGGCGGATATGCAGCCGGCCGCTGCGGGCCCATCAGGTCGCGGACCCGTGAAGGGCAATGCGTCGTCGTCAGCAGCGCCGTCATCTTTGGGGGTAGTCGAACGGCGAATACTGATCGATCGGCGGCGCCGCAACGACGTTGATACGGTCGATGATCGCGGGCGGATCAGAGCGGCGATGTTTCCGCTCGTCGACGCGAATGGCGACGTCAGGCCGATGGAAGAGGTGGAAGCGGACCTCATCCGCCTGGCAGTCGATCGCTACAAGGGGCGCATGAGCGAGATTGCGCGGCGCCTCGGTATCGGGCGATCTACCCTCTACCGCAAGATGCGCGAATACGGCATCGAGGCGTAACCTGACCGAGGCGCGCGACAGCATGGAATGCCATAGTCGTGAGCCGCTTTTACATCATCCCCCCACACGGACGCATGGTGGAGTTGAAGAGGTCTGCCCATCATTCCGCGCGAACCCACGTGCCGCTCAAGCGCCTTGAAAAGGTTGATGGCCCTTTAACCTTAACCCGGACTTAATGCTTTTCTTGCAGACTGCGAAAAAGTCGGACAAGTGTCATCGTAATGCCGCAGTTTGAGGAAGACTGTGGAATTGGGGTGTATATCCAAGCCGTCACCCGGATCCGGGGGCTTTGAGCGGATCACGGCGGTTGAGTTGAAGGGCCTTTCACGAGGCCTGCGTTTGAGGGGAAGACCGCATGTTCGGACACACCGCTCGCGCCTGCCGTTTCGGCTGGCGCCTCGCGACGTTCGCGGCTCTGGGGCTGCTGACCGTGGCCTCGGTCGGCGCCGCCCAGGCGGAAACCCGCTACTTGAAATTCTATAATCTGCACACCCATGAGAAGGGCGCGTTCCCCTACAAGGTCAACGGCCGCTACGTCTCGTCCGAATTGAAGAAGGTCAATTATTTTCTACGCGACTGGCGCAAGAACCAGGCGACGACGATGGACCCGCAACTTCTCGACCTGATCTGGGAAGCTTACCGGCAGTCCGGCTCGAACGGCTATATCAACGTCATCTGTGGCTACCGTTCGCCCGGTACCAACAACATGCTCCGCTCGCGCTCGCGCAGTTCCGGCGTCGCCCAGAAGAGCCAGCACACGCTTGGCAAAGCACTCGACTTCTACATCCCCGGCGTGCCGCTGAAGAAGATGCGCGAGATCGGACTCAGGATGCAGGTCGGCGGCGTCGGCTACTATCCGACCTCGGGGTCGCCCTTCGTGCATTTCGATGTCGGCCGTGCCCGTCATTGGCCGCGCATGAGCCGCTCACAATTGCTCGCGGTCTTTCCGCACGGCAATACGATCCATGTTCCCTCGGACGGCAAGCCGCTCCCTGGCTATCAGCAGGCTCTCGCCTCCTACAAGCAGCGCCGCGGCGCGGCTCAAATTCAGGTCGCCAATGCCGGTGGTGGCTCGTCTGGTGGCGGCAAGACGCTCCTGTCGTTCCTCTTCGGCGGCGGCTCGGACGAAGCCGAGGACGAGGCCGATGCCGAGGTCGTGCCGGCCGCTGCGCCGGCCCGTGTCGCCCCAGCGCAACGTCAGGCGCCGACCCCGGCCAGGGCTGTGCCGGAACCCGAGATCGCCGTCGCCGCGGTGATCCCGCAGGCGCGCCCGAACATCCCCGGCGGTATCGCCGTCGCGGTGCCGGACGTCTTCGATACCAGCCGTTCGCAGCCGGTGCTGCAGGACGCCAGGTCCGAGCCCCAGGCCGAACCGCAAGTGCCGACGCAGATGGCCATGCTGGAGCCTGCGCGCGTGCCGTTCCCGACCTTCAAGCCGCCGCGCCAGGTTTTCGGCGCGGTCGACATGCCGCCCGCCCCAGTTGCTGCCCCGGCCATCGCCAAGGCTGAGGTCGAGAGGCCCGATGCCTTGACCGTTTCGGCGCTCGTCGCCGATCTGCAGGCGCAGGACGAGCGGGAGAAGCACCAGCCCGCGGCGGCAGAACAACTTGCCTACGCCGTGCCGACCCCGCGCGACCGGCCGGCTTTCGAGGCGCTCCTGGACACCCCAGGGGCAGC
>JBBSUS010000074.1:0-7870 GCA_038234195.1 Hyphomicrobiales bacterium
CGACGGCCATGTCGTGGCGCAGATCGGCCGGATCGACGAAACGGGTGGTTGCCCAGGCGCCGTCAGTGTCCGGCATCGGCGTCGGCGCGATGTCGGCGTCGCTAAGGACCAGAGGTTCGGGCGCGCCGAGGCCCGATACCGCTTCATAGGCCTTGCGGATCCAGTGGAAGCGGGTGGCGGCATCGGTGTCGTTGCGCAGTGTCCAGCGGCAGCCGGCGGGCAGATAGGCGTAGCCGCCGGGCGCGAGCGTGTGGGCTGTGCCCTCGATCGTCAGCGTGAAGCTGCCCTCGACGACGAAGAGCACGCCTTGGGCGCCTCTGTCGGGCTCGGGGTCGTTGCTGCCACCGCCGGGCTGCACCTCCATGATGGATTGCGAAAAGGTTTCGGCAAAGCCGGTCATCGGTCGGGCGATGATCCAGGTGCGCGTTCCGGTCCAGAAGGGCAGGGCGCTCGTGACGATGTCGCGCATCACCCGGCGCGGGATCACCGCATAGGCCTCCGTGAAGACGGCGCGGTCGGTAAGGAGTTCGTTCTGGCCCGGATGGCCTCCGGTCGGAGCGTAGTAGCGGCGTTCGGTCATGATGGTGTCTCGGCTGGCTTGGCCGCACGATGGCTGCGGCCGGGTTTTTTCGTCATCTAGCGAAGTTCCCGTCCCACGCCAACGCAAGGGTGGCTCGAGACGAGATTTTGGCAGCGACGTTCGGCCTGAGGACGAAGGCGCTGCGCCGATGCCCTCATAAGTCCTTCATCAGCCGCAGCGCGTCGTAGACCGCGGCGTGGATGTTGCGGCTGGCCACGGCGTCGCCGATGCGGAACAGCTGGAAGGCGCCGTCGGCCGTGTTCGGCTCCGGCTGGCCGCGACCGGAAAGCAGCGCTGCGTGGTCGACCGCGCCGCGGTTCGACGAAAGCGGCTTCAGCGCGAAATAGAGATCGTCGAGGGGCAGCGTGCCGTGCTCGACGACGATCTGGTGGCTGCGCCTTTCGACGTGGCGGCGGGCGTATTCGTCGTGGAAGCGGGCGACGAGCTGGTTGCCGTCGCGGCGCACGCCCTGAAGCCGAAGGTTGATCGAGATCGCAGCGTTCTTCTCGCCGAAGACCTTGAAATACGCTGGAAAGCTGGTGCCGCCGACCTCGGGTCCGAGGGTGCGCTCGGGCGTGACGATCTCCAGCGCTGCGCCGGCCTCGGCGACGAACTCGGCGATGGTGAGGCCCGGATGGGCGCCGTTGTCGTCGTAGACGAGGACGCTTTCGGCCGGGCGGACGGCACCCGACAGCAGGTCCCAGCCGCTGGTGACGAGGTCTTCGCCCTCCTCCAGAAACGACGTGTTGGGCAGGCCGCCGGTGGCGACCACGACGAGGTCTGGCTCTTCGGCGAGGACATCCGCCTCCTCGGCATAGGTGTCGAAGCGGAAGCGCACGCCATCGCGCTCGCACTCGGCCATGCGCCAGTCGACGATGCCGAGGATTTCGCGCCGCCGTTTCAGCGCGGCCGTCAGGCGAATCTGGCCGCCGGCCTCGGACGTCGCCTCGAACAGGGTGACGGCATGGCCGCGGGCGGCGGCGACGCGGGCGGCTTCCAGGCCCGCTGGTCCTGCTCCGACGACAACGACCTTGCGCTTGCGGCCGTGCGAGCGCGCGACCACGTGGGGCATTGTCGCCTCGCGGCCGGTGGCGGCGTTGTGGATGCAGACGGCCTGGCCGGAATAGATGGAATCGATGCAGTAGCCCATGCCGACGCAGGGACGGATTTCGTTTTCGCGGCGCTCGATGATCTTCCTTGCGATGTGCGGATCGGCAAGGTGGGCCCGCGTCATGCCGACCATGTCGAGCTTGCCGCTTTCGATCGCGTGGCGGGCGGTGGCGACATCCTGGATTCGGGCCGCGTGGAACGTCGCGATCTTCGCCGAGGCGCGCACTTCGCCGGCGAAATCCAGATGCGGCGACGATCTGGCGCCCATGCCGGGAATGACATGGCTGAGGCCTTCTTCGCTGTCGATATGGCCGCGGATGACGTTGACGAAGTCGATGGTGCCGGAGCCGGTTAGGCGGCCGGCGATGGAAAGGCCCTCGTCCCGGTCGATGCCGCCCTTGATATCCTCGTCGCAGACCATGCGGACGCCGACGATGAAATCCTTGCCGACACGCTCGCGGATTGCGGCGAGAACCGCGTCGCCGAAGCGCATCCGGTTGTCGAGGCTGCCGCCGTATTCGTCGTCGCGCCGGTTGGTCACCGGCGACCAGAACTGGTCGATGAGATGGCCATAGCATTCGAGTTCGAGGCCATCCAGACCGGCGGCCTTCACGCGCTCGGCCGCGTCGGCGTAGTCGGCGATGACCCGTGCGATGTCGAAATCCTCCATCGCCTTCGGATAGGCGCGATGGGCGGCTTCGCGAACCGGCGACGGTGCGAGGATCGGCAGCCAGTCTGCCTTCGACCAGGACGTGCGGCGACCGAGATGGGTGATCTGGATCATCAGCTTGGCGCCGTTTTCGTGGACGTCGTCGGCAACTTCCGACAGCCAGCGCACCACCTCGTCCTTGTAGAGGAGGATGTTTCCGAAGGCCTGGGGGCTGTCGGGTGCCACGACCGCCGACCCGCCCATCATCGTCAGTCCGATGCCGCCTTTGGCCTTTTCGGCGTGATAGAGGCGATAGCGCTCCTTCGGCATGCCGTCTTCTGTGTAGGCCGGCTCATGGGCGGTCGACATCAAGCGGTTGCGAAAGGTGAGGTGCTTGAGCGTGAAGGGTTGGAGCAGCGGATCGTGAGACATCGGCAGGCCTTCGGTGTCAGGAAGTGACGAGGGATGACGGCTGTGGGTTGGAGCCGGGTGGGCCTTGCTCGACGGCGCGCCGACGCCGCGTCGGACATTTTGAAATCTCCTGCCTTCGCGGTGGTGCGGCTTGCCTCAAAGCGACCTTCGCCGTCGCGGCCAGCATCAAACGCAAAAGAGGGCGGACCCGTTCAGGTCCGCCCTCTCCTATACTGGCTTCAAGGCGCGCCCGCTCTGCCGCAAGAGCCGCGCGGACAAAACGCCTTTGCTTACTTGGCCGCGGCGCGGGCGTCGGCGAGCCACTTGTCGGTCTCGTCCTTGTGATCGTCGATCCAGGCGGTTGCCTGCTTGACGATGTCTTCCTCGCTGTTGGCGCCGGCGTTCATCTGGGCGTTCTGGGCGAAGATGTCCTCGAGCGGGATCGAGGCGTCCTCGATGAGCTTCTTGGCGGCCGGATTGGCATCGGCGAACTTGGTGTTGACCACCGGGCGAATGTCGTTCGCCGGCCAGCCGAGGACGCAGGGATCGGCCACGCAGCCCTTGAGGCCCTTGACCGTCGCCGCGTCGGCGAGGTTCATCTGGTCCTCGGGCAGCTTGACGCTGGGGGTCTCGATCCAGACGACGTCCTTGCCTGGCTTCAGTTCGTTGACCGTCCAGTTGGGAGTCCAGGTGTAGAACAGGATCGGTTCGCCCTGCTGATGGGCGGCGATCGCATCAGCCATCGAGGCGGCATAGTTCGCCTGGATCGTGTTGATGTCGTCGCCCAGATCGAACGCCTTCATCTGGTAGGTGATGGTGACCTCACAGCCCCAGCCCGGAGGGCAGCCGACCAGATCGGCCTTGCCGTCGCCATTGCGATCGAAGGCCTTCTTCACCTCGGGCTTCTTGAAATCGTCGAGGGTCTTGATGCCGTATTTGTCGGCCGAGGCCTTGTCGACGAGATAGCCCTGAAGCGCACCACCCTTGGCGACGTAACCGATTTTCTCGGCGCCGCTCTTGAATGCGTCTTCATAGGTGTTGTGCAGCGGGAACCAGCCCTCGACCCACATGGTCACGTCGCCCTGCCCGACGGCCTGGTAGAAGGCCGGAACATCGAGCGTCGTCGGCTGGGCGACGTCGTAGCCGAGCTTCTCGAGCAGCTGGCGATAGATCTCGGTGTCGAACCAGCCCGTGTCCCAGGAAGGGCGCGCCATCTTGATGGTCGTGCCCTTGCCCGGCATGTCCTGGGCACTCGCGGCGAGCGGCGCCGCGAAGGCGAGCCCAACGATGGCGGCACCGGTCAGCAGAGTCTTCAGCTTGCCTGTCATATATGTCTCCCGTTGAATTTCTGGTTGGGTGTGGGTGGAAGCGGCGCATCCGATCGATGGCGCGCCGCGATGGCAGGACGCAGCAAAGGCGCGTCCCTCTCGACGGACTGGCCGTTCGGCCTATTCCGCAGGTTCGATGGTTCGGCTCCCCGCGGCCATCGGCCTCACGAGCTTGCCGAGCGTCTCTTTCAGCGAGACCTTTTCGGTCCGCGCCTTCTTCTCGCTGAGGCCTTGGGTGATGCGGTCGAGGATGATGGCGAGGAGCACGATGCCAACGCCGCCGGCTGTCGCGGTGCCGACATCCAGCCGGCCAAGGCCTGTGTAGACGGTCAGTCCGAGTCCGCCCGCGCCGATCAGTGCGCCGATGACCGCCATCGACAGCGCCAGCATCAGGGTCTGGTTGAGACCGGCCATGATGGTCCGAAGGGCCAGCGGCAACTGCACCTCGAAGAGAATCTGGCTCGGCGTCGAGCCAAAGGATTTCGCGGCCTCGATCAGGTCGCCGCGGACGTTGCGGATGCCGAGATCGGTGAGGCGGATGATCGGCGGCAGGGCGAAGATGATGGTCGCGATGACGCCAGGCACCATGCCGACGCCGAAGAGCATGACGATCGGCACCAGATAGACGAAGGACGGGATCGTCTGCATGATGTCGAGGAGCGGACGCTGGATCGCCTGCCATTTGTCGCTGCGCGCGGCAGCGATGCCGAGCGGCACGCCGATGACGATGCAGAAGACCACCGCGGTCACGATCATCGCCAGGGTCGTCATCGTCTCCGACCACAGGCCGATCAGGTCGATGAACAGGAGCGCGATGGCGGTGAAGATCGCCACGCCCCTGCCGGCGGCGCGCCAGGCGATGAGAGCCAGGGCGACCGTGAAGATCACCATCGGAATGGCATTGAGCGTGCTGTTGAGGCTATCGAGAACGATGGTCACCGGCACCTGGGCGGCCCGGAACAACCAGCGGAAATTCGGCACGAAAAACCCGCGCACGAATTCCTGAACCCAGTCGTCGAAGGGAATGTGGAGGTATTGCGCGGGGTCGAACATGCGGTGTCTGTCTCCCAAAGGGACAAGAACTGCGAGCGTTCAAGTTATGAGCTTCGCAGGCGATAGAGCGTTGAATTGCGACGCGCGATGGCGCGAATGGTCTTGCGAGACCGCGGCCAGCGATATGCCGCGAGGCCGTCTCGAATGCCGGACGTGCCGGACCGTCAGGCAGCGTCCATCGCAGGGAGCGACGCAGACGTGCTTGCCGCGGCCGCCGTATCGCTGCGCTGTTCGCCGGCGCTGAGCTCGGCAAAGATGGTCGACGGCTCGACGACGCCGGTCAGTGCGCCATCGGGCCCGATCACGGCGATCGGCAGGCCACCCCGCGCAAGCGGAAAAAGATCGGCGATCAACGTCCGGGGGTCGGTCCGCGGAAAGTCCGTCACGAGTTTCGACGACACGTCGCTGCCCGGCATTCGCGCAAGCGCGACGGCGTCTCGATAGGGCAGCACGCCGACCGGCTTGCCGCCTTCCGTCACGTAGAGGGCGTCGTGGCCGGTTTCGTCCATATGGGCCAGCGCCCGCTCCGCGGTCAGACCGGTGCGCTCGAGAGCATCGGGGGTGCGGGCGACGCGGGCCGCCTTGAACACCCGAGAACGGTCGATGTCCTTGGTGAAGCCGGTCACGTAATCGTCGGCGGGGTTGGCGACGATCTCCTCCGCAGTGCCCACCTGGACGAAGCGGCCGCCCTTCATGATGGCGATGCGGTCGCCAAGGATCAGCGCCTCGTCGAGGTCATGGGTGATGAAGATGATGGTCTTGTTCAAGGATCGCTGCAGTTCGAGCAACTCGTCCTGCATGTCGCGACGGATCAGCGGATCGAGAGCGCCAAAGGGCTCGTCCATCAGAAGGATTTCGGTTTCGGCGGCGAGCCCGCGCGCCAGGCCGACCCGCTGTTGCATGCCGCCGGAGAGCTGTTCGGGATAGCTGCCGGCATAGAGGGAGAGCCCGACCTGCTCCAGCGCCTTTGTCGCCTTGGCGTTGCGGTCTTCCACCGAAACGCCGCGTACCTTCAGACCGTATGCGGCGTTCTCCAAAATGGTTCGATGCGGGAACAGCGCGAAATGCTGGAAAACCATCGAGATCTTGTTGCGGCGGATCGTGCGCAACGTCTCGTCGTTGCAGTTGGCGACATCATCGTCGCCGTCGACCATTATCTGCCCGGAGGTCGGCGCAATCAGACCGTTTAGCATGCGGATCAGCGTCGACTTGCCCGAACCCGACAGGCCCATGACGACGAAGATCTCGCCCTCGGCGATTTCGAAGTTCACGTCCTGCACGCCCACGGTCGAGCCGGTGGCCGAAAGAATTTCGTCCTTCGAACGGCCTTCGCCCAGCATCGCCAAGGCGTCATCCGGCCGGTTGCCGAAGATCTTATAGAGGTTTTTGATGGCGAGTTTTGTCGTCGTCATCTGCGAAGCATGGCTGAAAACGCTGCCGAGAGCAAATGCGATGCCGTGTTTCCGTCACAAATGGCGGCCGAGCTTCTGCAGAAGTGCTTTGCGCCTGGCGCGCGACCTCAGTTGCCGGGTCTCCAGCGTTTCGGGATGAACATCGAGACTGCCGTCATCGCCTCGCGACAGCGTGAATCGACGCCGCGCCCCCACGGGCAGGGCGTCGGTTCCGGAAAAGGCGACAGCGGTCAGCTCGATCGCCGTGATGTCGCCGTCGCCCACGGCCTCGACATTCTGGCGCCGGTCCTCGCCACGCAGGAGCTGAATGATTTCGTCGAAGCGGCCCACCACGAAGAATTCGCCGCAACCGAGGCTGCCTTGGACGATCGCGGCGCGCGGATCGTGCGTCGATCCTTCGGCGAGGTGGCGCAGGTCGCTCAGAGCGTATTCGCGTTTCCCTTTCGCCGTCTCGATCGTAGCGAGGAGACTTGTCAGGTAGATGTGCTCGCCGCCCATGTTGGTGACGAGGCAGAGGGCGTCGCCGCCGCGACCGCCACCGCGATTGATCAAGATCGACGACCGGCGTTGGCGAACGTAGCTCGTCGCAAAGATCTGCAGATACACGATCCATACCACGAGCATGGCGACGTTGATGACGACGCCGATGGCCTGGGCGTTTGCGGTGAGGAACGCGAGCATCGCGTTTCAATTAGATCGCGCGTCGCAAAATCCCATTGCATTCGAACGGCAACCGATACCGGAACCCGTCTGTCGGCCTCACGCGTGCGATCTGACGCCTGCAAAGAAAGCGCTCGATTGACGACGGCCGCGCGACGCACGGCCGTCGTAAATTTCAGATTTCGTTCTTGCTCATCAGCCCGGCGATGTGATCGGCCTGGCGAAGCGCCAGCGCGACGATCGTCAGCGTCGGGTTTTCGGCCGCGCCGGTGGTGAACTGCGAGCCGTCGGAGACGAAGAGGTTCTTGATGTCGTGGGTCTGGCCAAACCTGTTGACCACGCCGTCTCGGGCGTTCTCGCTCATCCGGTTGGTGCCGAGATTGTGTGTCGAGGGATAGGGCGGTGTTTCGATGGTCCGCTTGGCGCCGACCGCATCGTAGATGGCGCTGCCCTGCTTGAAGGCATGGTTGCGCATTGCCGTGTCGTTCGGGTGGTCGTCGAAATAGACATTGGCGACGGGCATGCCGTAATCGTCCTTGTCGTCGCCGACGGTGATGCGATTTTCGGCCCGCGGCATGTCCTCGCCGACGATCCACATGCCAGCCATGTTCTTGTACTCGTCCATGTCCGAGCCGAATGTTCGGCCCCAGGCGCCGGGGTCCATGAA
>JBBSUS010000075.1:0-7832 GCA_038234195.1 Hyphomicrobiales bacterium
GAGGACCAGACCGGCGAAGATCAGGAAGAAGGCATAGGAGGCCGTGGCGAGAATATAGACCAGAAGGGCGGCTGCGGTGACGATGCCGACGACGATCAAAGTGCGGTGGGCAAAGCGCGCATCGGACCAACGGCTCGGCGGGGTGCCCGACGACGCGTCGGTCCCTGCACGGGTCGGTTGGGGGCCCACGACGTCGGCTTGGCGCGCGGCGGCAAGGGACGGGGCGGCGTCGGCTGGGGCAGGAGTATCGGGCACTGGCGACGATCGACCTTCCGGCGGCGGGTGTGGCAATAACACGGACATCTGGCGCAGAGGGGAAAACCGAGAAGGGCTTCGGGGCCTCGCGGCCCGTGTCTCTTTGCGCATCCGGCCACAGAGTTAGGCGCCAGTCGCAAGGGCGAAGGGTCGGCCTTGGTCCCTGTTGCGGATCGAGGGCGGCCCGGATCAGTCCCGGACGGGAGATGCTCCGATGGGAGCCGGCCTGTCGAGGCCGCCGCTCTCAGCGTATTGGTCCAAAGCGCTTCGATTGTCGTTGTCGCATCGGGTTCAACGCCTTGCAACCTTCGGGGCACGAGGCCATTGGTACGGCGACTGCCGCGATCTGGAGCCTTTGTTTGCACGCCATCCTGTCTTACGTGACCGACACGATCCTCGCCGTCATCTCCGCTGGTGGCCTGCCGGGCATCGTCCTGTTGATGGCGCTGGAATCGGCCTGCATCCCGATCCCGTCGGAACTCGTCATGCCGTTTGCCGGCTACCTGGTCTCGACCGGACAGTTCTCGCTCTGGTCGGTGGCGCTGGCCGGGGCGTTCGGCTGCAACATCGGCTCCTTCGTTGCCTATGAGGCCGGCGCGCGGGGCGGACGGCCGATGGTGGAAAAATTCAGCCGCTATTCGGTCTTCGGGGTCCATGAGTTGAAGCTCGCGGAGGCCTTCTTCGCCCGCTGGGGAGCCAGCGCCACGTTTTTCGGCCGGCTCCTGCCGGTGGTGCGCACCTTTTTGGCGCTGCCGGCCGGATTGGCGCAGATGAACCGGGCGCAGTTTCACGCCTATACCTTCGTCGGTTCGTTCCTGTGGTGCCTCGGGCTTGCATGGGTGGGCAAGGCGCTCGGCAAGAACTGGGACAACAGCGCCGCCCTTTCGACGGCGTTCCACATCGCGGATGGAGTCATCGTCATCGCGCTGGTTGCCGGCGTCGTCTGGTATCTGCGTTATCGCAGACGCACGCGAGAGGCGGGCTGACCGGACGATCGATCAGCCGTATTCGCGGGCGCCGAAAATCGCCGAGCCGACACGAACGGACGTGGCCCCGAAGCCGATCGCCGTCTCGTAGTCGCCGGACATTCCCATGGAGAGATTTTCGACACCGCATTCCCGGGCGATCTTTTCGAGCAGCGCGAAATGCGGCCCGGGATTTTCGCCCTCGGGCGGGATGCACATCAGGCCCTCGATCACCAGCCCGTATTCCTCCTGGCATTTCGCCACGAAGTCGACGGCCTCGTTCGGGGCAATGCCGGCCTTCTGTTCTTCCTCGCCGGTGTTGACCTGAACGAACAGGCGCGGTGTCCTGCCCTGCTTCTCGATTTCCTTTGCAATCGTCTTGGCGATCTTGTCGCGATCGACAGTCTCGATGACGTCGAACAGCGCCACAGCATCTCCGGTCTTGTTGGATTGGAGCGGACCGATGAGACGCAATTCGAGATCGGGCCAGCGCTCGCGCAGTGCCGGCCACTTGCCTTGCGCTTCCTGCACCTTGTTCTCGCCGAAGATGCGCTGACCGGCCTCGATCACCGGGATGATGGCGTCTGCGTCGTGGGTCTTGGAACCTGCGACGAGGGCGACCTCCTGCGGTTTGCGTCCGGCCTTCGCCTCGGCGTCAGCGATGGCGGTCTTGACGGCGTGGTAGTGTTCGACGACGGACATGGAGGGCCTTTTGATTTTCCGACGGTTCGGACGTATATTGCAGGAGTGGACGCCGGCTTTCGCCGACGACCTGCGGTTAGAGTGAGAATGTGACCCGGAGGCGTGCTTGCCAGCTCCTCCGGGTTTTTCTTATCTCAAGCGTGATGCTGAATGGCAAAAACCACATCGCATCACCTCCTTTTCGAAGGCGAGGCTGTCGCCTCAGCCGGGGAAGCCAATCGTCCCCGGTGCGCCGCTGGCCCGGCGTCGCTGCTTTCGCCCTCGAAAGCCGTGACGTAATGGTATCGGATGATTGTGCCGATCGCGACTCTTGCGAGTGCCCGGCTGAGTTGGGCAAGCGTCGCTGCCGATTCAGTTGACGCTTTCGGCGAAGCCGTGTTGAACGGCGGCTTGATGCGCCCGGAACATGCCGGCCCTTTTCCTTGCCTGAAAAAGCAGTCCGACGATGACCACCGAACGCTATAATCCGAAGAGCTCAGAGCCGCGCTGGCAGGCCGCCTGGAACGAGGCGAAGCTTTTCGAGACGAGAGATGACGCGCCGGGCGAGAAATATTACGTCCTCGAGATGTTCCCCTACCCGTCGGGGCGCATCCATATGGGCCATGTGCGCAACTATGCGATGGGCGACGTCGTGGCGCGTTACAAGCGGGCGCGGGGCTTCAACGTCCTGCATCCCATGGGCTGGGACGCCTTCGGCATGCCGGCCGAGAACGCCGCGATGCAGAACAAGGTGCATCCGGCGAAATGGACCTACCAGAATATCGACGCGATGCGCGGCCAGCTGAAATCCATGGGCCTGTCGCTCGACTGGTCGCGCGAGTTCGCCACCTGCGACGTCGAATATTATCATCGCCAGCAGATGCTGTTCCTCGACCTCCTGGACAAGGGCCTCGCCTACCGCCGCAACGCCAAGGTCAACTGGGACCCCGTCGACATGACGGTGCTTGCCAACGAGCAGGTGATCGATGGGCGCGGCTGGCGCTCGGGCGCGGAGGTGGAACAGCGCGAGCTGACGCAGTGGGTCTTCAAGATCACCGCCTATGCCGAGGATCTGCTGGAAGCGCTCGACCATCTTCCGAACTGGCCGGAGAAGGTCCGGCTGATGCAGAGGAACTGGATCGGCAAGTCTGAAGGCCTGAAGGTCCGCTGGGCGCTGTCGGGCGACGATAAGCCGGCTAACATCGACGAAGTCCAGGTGTTCACGACCCGGCCTGATACGCTGTTCGGCGCCTCCTTCGTGGCTGTCGCCGCGGACCACCCGATCGCCAGGGCGGCCGCCGCGCGGGACCCGAAGATCGCGGCGTTCGCGGCCGAATGCCGCAAGCAGGGGACCTCAGCGGCGGCCATGGAGACGGCCGAAAAGCGCGGGATCGCAACCGGCTACAGCGTCACCCATCCGTTCGACGACAGCTGGCAGTTGCCGGTCTACGTCGCGAATTTCGTGCTGATGGACTACGGCACCGGCGCCATCTTCGGCTGCCCGGCCCACGACCAGCGCGATCTGGACTTCGCCCGCAAATATGGCCTGCCGGTGATGCCGGTCGTGCTGCCGCCGACGGCTGATCCGGCGGTCTTCGACGTCGGGACCGAGGCCTATGACGGTGACGGCATGATCTTCAATTCTCGCTTTCTCGACGGCAAGACGCCGGACGAGGCCTTTGCCGACGTTGCCGAGCGGCTGGAGGGCACGCTGCTCTTCGGGGCGGCGCAGGCCGTGCGGCAGGTGAATTTTCGCCTGCGCGACTGGGGCGTGTCGCGCCAGCGCTACTGGGGCTGTCCGATCCCGGTGTTGCATTGCGAGGTCTGCGGCGTCGTGCCGGAGGCCCGCGACAACCTGCCGGTCAAGCGGCCCGACGACATCGATTTCGACAAGCCCGGCAATCCGCTCGATCGTCATCCGACCTGGCGCCAGGCGACCTGCCCGCAATGTGACGGGGCGGCGTTGCGCGAGACCGACACGATGGACACTTTCGTCGATTCATCCTGGTATTTCGCCCGCTTCACCGCGCCCCATGCCGACGAGCCGACGAACCCGCAGGCGGCCAATGCCTGGCTGCCGGTCGACCAGTATATCGGCGGCATCGAGCACGCGATCCTGCATCTGCTCTATTCGCGCTTCTTCGTCCGGGCAATGCGGGACACCGGACATCTGGATCTGGCCGAACCGTTCAAGGGCCTGTTCACGCAGGGCATGGTGGTCCACGAGACCTATCGCGAGGGCGCCCGCGAGTTCGTGCCGCCCGCCGACGTCATCGTCGAGGAGGTGGACGGCGTGCGGACCGCCAAGCGCCTGTCGAACGGCGCCGCGCTGACCATCGGCGGCATCGAGAAGATGTCGAAGTCGAAGAAGAATGTCGTCGAC
Source organism: Hyphomicrobiales bacterium (assembly GCA_038234195.1). Lineage (GTDB taxonomy): Bacteria > Pseudomonadota > Alphaproteobacteria > Rhizobiales > Rhizobiaceae > Aurantimonas. The sequence continues at coordinate 4,285 of JBBSUS010000075.1, forward strand.
CCCGACGACATCATCGCCTCCTACGGCGCCGACACGGCGCGCTGGTTCATGCTGTCGGATTCGCCGCCGGACCGGGATGTGATCTGGACCGAGGCCGGCGTCGAGGGCGCCTTCCGCTTCGTGCAGCGCCTGTGGCGGCTCATCAGTGAGACCGCGCCGAAGCTGGCGGGAGCGGCCGAGGCCGGGCCGAAGGACGATGCCGTCGCGACGGACATCCGCCGGGCGGCGCATCGCACGGCGGCCGGTGTTGCCGACGATATCGAGCGACTGGCCTTCAACAAGTCCGTGGCGCGCATCTACGAGCTGGTCAACACGCTGTCCACGGCGTTCAACGGCCTGTCTCAAGACTCGAGCCGGGCGCAGCGGGCCGCGGCCCGCGAGGCCCTGTCGATCCTCGTCAGACTGACCGCCCCGATGATGCCGCATCTGGCGGAGGAATGCTGGACGGTGCTCGGAGAGGAAGGGCTCGTCGCGGCCGCGTCCTGGCCGACGATCGATCCGGCGCTGCTGGAAGACGATAGCGTCGTCTATCCGGTGCAGATCAACGGCAAGAAGCGTGGCGACTTGACCCTGCCCGCAGACGCCGGCAAAGCTGCCGTCGAGGCTGCGGCTCTCGCCCTCGATTTCGTGAAGGACGCGCTTGCAGGCCAGGCCCCCAAGCGCGTCGTCGTCGTCCCCGGGAGAATCGTCAATGTCGTCGTGTGAGACAACCGGGATCCGCGATTGGCGGACGCGCCTCAGGGCAAACGACCGTTCGCGGCACGCCGGTCTTCTGATCCTTGGGCTCGGCCTTGCTTGCCTGGTGCTTCCCGGCTGCACGGCGCGGCCACTCTACGCCTCCGCCGATGCGGGCTCGTCGTCCTATGCGCCGACGGCGCGGCTGGCATCGCTGCGTGGGCGCATCTCCATCAACCAGGCCAATTCGCGCACCGACCAGCTGGTGCGCAACGCGCTCAACAGCCGCTTGAACCAAGGCGCGCGTGTTGCCGAGCCGCTCTACGAGGTGCGGCTGGCGATCAACGGCGACGAGACGGGCCTTGCCATCGAGCCGAACGGCAACCTGTCGTCCTCGCTCTATCGCCTGACGGCAGCCTACACGGTGGTCAAGCTGGCGGGCGGCCAGACAATCGCCGCGGGCACCCGCACCGAGACCGTGCCGTTCGACCGCACCAGCCAGCTGTTCCAGGCCCAGCGCGCGCTGCTCAACGCCAGGCAGTTGGCGGCCGATTCATTGGCGGCGCGGCTGGAAGTGCCGATCGCGATCGCGCTCGAGAAGGCCGGCGGCTGACGCCGGTTTCACGACCCGCCGGCTCTCGACCCTCGGCTTGATGTGCCTCGATCCATTATCCCTCGACTCGATGCTGCGGAGTGACGGCCCATGGCACAGAAGAAGGCTGGCGAGGTCGAAGCCTTCCTGTCGCGTCCGGATTTCTCGTTTCCGATCGTTTTGCTCTACGGTCCCGATCCCGGCCTGGTCGCCGAGCGCTCCGAGGTGATCGCCGGCCATTCGGGGGTCGATCGCAACGACCCGTTCTCGTTTGCCAGCCTGGCCGCCGACGAACTCGAGAAGGACGTCGGCAAGCTCTATGACGAGGCGACCACCGTTTCGATGTTCGGCGGCCAGCGGCTGGTGCGCGTGCGCGGCGCGGGCAACGGCAAGAATCTGGCCGATGCGATCGCCGATCTTGGCAAGTCCAGGCTCGAAGGCGCGATCATCATCCTGGAAGCCGGCGATCTGAAGAAGAGCGCGGCGTTGCGCGCCAATGTCGAGCGGGCGAAATTTGCCATCGCGCTGCCGTGCTACCAGGACGAAGGCCGGGCGATCGACAAGATGATCGACGAGGAGCTGCGCGAGGCGGGACTGACGCTCGAGCGCGACGCCCGCGACGAACTTCGCGCCCGTCTCGGCGCCAATCGCCTCGCCTCGCGCGGCGAGGTCAGGAAGCTCTGCCTCTACGCCTACGGCACGGAAAAGATCACCGAAGAGGACGTGCGCGCCATCGTCGGGGACGTGTCGGCAGACACGCTGGAGGAAACGATCGACGCTGCCGCCAGCGGCGAGGTCAAGCGCCTGCCGCATCTGATCGCGCGGCTGACCTCGGCCGGCACAGCCACCTTCCAGCTGCACCAGAATCTCTTGCGCTATTTCCAGCAACTGCAGGCGATGCGCGAGATGGTCGAGCGGGGCGGCGAGCCGGTCGTGCGTGTCGTCGAGCGCCGCCGCCCGCATTTTCGGCGCAAGGCGGCGATGGAGGCGGCGCTTGGCGCCTGGCCGATGGACGCGATCTCCGCCGTGCTGCAGCGGATCGAGGCGGACATCCTGAAAAGCCGCAAGGAAAGCGCTCTGGCGCTGACCATCACCGAGCGCACCCTCATCGATATCGCCGTCGAGGCGGCAAGGCACCGGGCGCGGCGTTAGGGCTTTCGCCCGAACGTCTGTCAGCCGCGATCGTCGTAGAGGTCGCGGCGGGTCGGCGGCAACTCGGCTGGGCCCTTGGCGCGCTTCGACGCCAACGTCTGGTAGATCAGCAGGCCACCGCGACTGAAGCCCAGCGAAACCCCGGCCAGATAGAGCAACCAGAGCCGGGTGCGCGCCTCGCCGGCGATGGCGCTCGCCTCTTCCTTTCGGGCGAGCAGGCGGTCGTGCCACAGCCGGCAGGTGTGGCCGTAATGCTCGCGCCAGTTCTCCACGTCGTGAACCTCGAAGCGGTGCTTTTCGAGCAGCCGGGTCGAATGGCCGATGTAATCGAGCTCGGCGCCCGGAAAGACATAGCGGATGATGGCCGCGTATTCCTTAGTGCCCTTAAGGAATTTCTTGTCGGTTTCCTTGGCCGGTCGGGTAATCGCGTGGTGGAGGTAGAGCCCGGTCGGCCGCAGCAATTTGCGCACGGTGGCCAGGTAGGAATCGTGGTGGTCCCAGCCGACATGCTCGAACATGCCGATGGAGGATATCTTGTCGAAGGTGCCGGTCAGCTGTTCAAACGGCTTGAGCTCGATGGTGATCCGGTCGCCGAGCCCCTTTGCGGTGATGCGTTCGCTGGCCAGATCGAACTGGGCCTTGCTGAGGGTCACGCCGTGGCCGCTGACGCCGTAATGTTCGGCGGCGTGGATCAGCAGCGCGCCCCAGCCGCAGCCGATGTCGAGCATGCGTTCCCCGCGCTTCAGACGCAGCTTGCGGCAGATCATGTCGAGCTTGTCGAACTGTGCCTTGTCGATGTCGTCGTGCCAGCCATCGAAATAACCACAAGAATAGAGCATGCGTTCGTCGAGGAAGAGCCGGTAGAAATCATTGGAAATGTCGTAATGGAACTGGATGGCGGCCATGGACGAGCCGCTGTTGCCGGCGTCCTTCGTCGTCTGCGCTTTCGCGCCCTTCTGACCCTTGCGTGCCAGGATGAAAAGCGCCGGCAGTGCAGCCGCGATCTGCAGCTTGTTCAGCGCTTTCAGCCCGGTCTTGGTCTTCACGGCCGAGCGGGCGGCAGCCACGTCGAAAATCGTGCCGTTCTCGATGTCGATCGCCTTCGACATCCACAATTCGACGGCTGTGC
>JBBSUS010000076.1:0-7812 GCA_038234195.1 Hyphomicrobiales bacterium
CTCGTGCAGGGCATCCACGTCGAAGGCCGCGCCTATGCGGGCGGCTGGTACGACTGGCTGACGCCCTTTTCACTGATGACAGGCGTCGCCGTCGTCGTCGGCTACGCGTTGCTCGGAGCGACCTGGCTGGTGATGAAGACCGAAGGCGAACTCCACGACATCGCCCGGCGCTACGCGTTTGCGACCGGGATCGGACTTCTCGCCCTGATCGCCATCGTCAGCATTTGGATGCCGTTTCTCGACGCCACGTTCTACCTTCGCTGGTTCACGTTCCCGCTGCTCCTCTACGTCGCGCCGGTGCCGATCCTCGTCGCCTTCGCGGCCTTCAGCCTGTTCCAGTCGCTTGCGAGTGGCAAGCACGTGCGGCCGTTCCTTTCGGCGCTTGCCCTGTTCGTGCTGTCCTATGTCGGACTCGGCATCAATTTCTACCCGCACATCATCCCGCCGAACATCACCATCTGGCAGGCCGCGGCGCCGGACGCATCGTTGAAGTTCCTGCTGGTCGGAGCGTCCGTCCTGATCCCGGCCATCCTGATCTACACGGGCTTCGCCTACTGGATCTTCCGCGGCAAGGTCGGTGAAAACGAGGGGTACCACCATTGACCCGGCCGGCCAGGCTCGATGCAGACGATGCAAGCCGACCGGGTAGCGAGGGCGCTGCTTCCGGACGTCGGGACCTGTCTCCCGGCGGAGAAGACGCGACCGGTGGCTGGGCCGGCCGGATCGGCTGGTTCTTGCTGCTTTGGCTGGGCGGGGTCGCGGTGGTCGCGCTTGTCGGTCTCGCGATCCGAACGGCGATCATGCCGTAAGCTCTCGTCTAGGCGGCCCGATGAGCGTTCTTGCTGAGACAGGCGAGCGCGTTGCCCAGTTCGGCCACAAAGCGCGTCCTTCGCGCCTCCTGCCACGCCTGGCCGTCGCCGTTGACGACCGACGGACGCTCCAGGGCAGAACGGATCGCCGCCGCCATCGCCTCGGGCTGCGAGGCTTCGACGACGTAATCGGGCTTGTCGTCGATCCCGCGCAGGGCGATCTTCGTTGCCACCAGCGGCACCCCAAGGCCGATCGTCTCGATGGTCTTGATCTGGATGCCCGAGCCGATCGTGGTCGGAATCACCACCACGCGGGCCGAACGCAAAAAGTCGCCGGCATCGGGCACGAAGCCGGCGAAGCGGACGTTGTTCTCGCGGACGCCCGGGGCACGGTCCGACTTTCCGCCGACAACGATCTCGATCCCATCCGGCAAAAGCGGCACGACGCGGCGCAAGAACCATTCGAGCCCGTCGCGATTGACGTCCCAGACCCAGCTTCCCAGCAGACCGACGTCGATCGTCGACGGCGTGCCGGGCGCCGGGTCCAGGTGCTTCCCGGACGATCCGGCGAAGCTCTGGCCGGGAATCGAAACGCTGCGAACCTTCCGGCGTCCGCCAGTCGCAGGCGCAGCCGGATTTAAGGGATCGAGCACATCACGGAAATAATCCGCGTCTTCGGACGACAGCGTCCAGACCGCCTTGCTGCGGTGTGCGAGCGTCGTCTCAAGCGCCCGCATCAGCCTGGCTTCGCGCGCGTAGACGGCGGATTTGGCAAGCGCCACCACGCCGCCCTCGCGCCGCAGATCGCGGGCGCGCCCTTCGTAGAGCCGGTGCTCGACATTGTGGGCGATGAACACCACCGGCAGATGCGCCGGCACCAGATCGACGAGCCATCCCATCTGGGCATGGTCGATCACGACCACGTCGCACGCCCCGTCCGCCAGCTTGCCGCGAACGCTCTGCCGCATTTCGTCGGTGACGTATTTCTGCACCGAAAAGGGCCGGCCGGCGATGGCGGCGCGGGCCAGCCACCCGACGGTTTCGCGGGGTGCTTCGGCGCTCTCGATGACGAGTTCGCGCGGTGTCTCGAACCCGTCCGGCAGATCGCCGGTCTCGCCGACCCGCCGATAGGCGAGGCAGTCGACGTGAGCGCCCAATTCCCTGAGCACCGAGACGAGGTTCATGCTGGCGATCTCGCCGCCGGTCGTCTGTCCGGCGGGCATGACGGTCGACAGCCACAGGATACGATCGGGTACGACCTTCACCGCAGGTGGCTTCTCAGCGGACGAACCGCGTCCCGCTCGAAGGGAACGCCGCGGCGATCACTCCACCATTGCCGGGCAGCGAGCGAAAAAACGATCGGCCCGCGCAGCAAATAGCGTCGCCAGAAACGCCTCGGGTCCTTCAAAAGGCGGTAAAGCCATTCCAGACCGATGCGCTGGACAAATTTCGGCGCGCGCATTTGCCGGCCGGTCAAAAAGTCGATGCCGGCCCCGACGCAAAGAGCGATCCCATGACGTCGCCCCGCACGGCCGATGTCTTCGGCAAACAGTTCCTGCTTGGGAAAGGACAGACAAATGAAGAGAATGTCCCACTCGCTTGCGGTAGTGCGCGCGACCGTGTCATGCCATTCGTCCGATCGCACGGCAAGGTCGCTGCTCGCCGGCACGAAGAAGAGATCGGTGTGCGGAAAACGTTCGACCAAACGGTCGAAGGCCGCGCGATCGGGTCCCACGACCGCCATTCTGGGCGCAGTCCTGAGTGGGTCGCGAATGAGATCATGGGTGAGGTCAGCCCCCGAGCAGACCTGCAGCCGCCGCCCGACGAGCGCAGCGAGACCTGACAGCACGCGACTGTCGCACAGCTTGAAGGCGGCGCCATCGTAGGCCCGGCGCAGGCTGTCGTCGGCGGAGCGATGATAGGATACGACGTGGTCGACATTGGGCGTCACGACGTAGCCGTAGCCATTGCCGTCGATGCGCGCAGCGATTTCCTCTCGGGTTCCGGCGAGGTCGGCATCGATAAAATCGAGCCCCAGATATCGGGCCATGACGTCTTCATCCTGCGCATCCGCTTCGCCGTTCGCCCGGGTGCCGGCACCGGACGAACAGGGCGATCGACGGGAGCCTAGGGAGCTAACCTTAAGATCGACCTACCGAACCGGAACATAACACCGACCCGGCGCCCCAGCATCAGGCCAGTGCAAGCTGCGGGAGAACGGTGAGGATCGCCCGCATATCAGCCTCGAACGCCCGCCGTTCAACGGCCTGGCGGTCCGGGTCGGGAATCCGCAGGAGATAGGCTGGGTGCACCGTGACGAAGAGTTGGGTGTCGCCTTCCAGGTCGATCAGCCTCGAACGGGTGTCGCGGATGGTCACCGCCTTGCCCAGCACAGCCTGCGCGGCCGTCGCGCCGAGCGCTACGACGAGCTTCGGCCTGACGAGTTCGCGCTCGAGATCGAGCCAGAAGCGGCAGGCGCGAATCTCGCCGCCATTCGGCTTGGCGTGGATGCGACGCCTGCCGCGGGGCTCGAACTTGAAGTGCTTGACGGCATTGGTGACATAGGCTTGCGCGCGGTCGATGCCGGCCGACGCCAGCGCCTCGTCGAAAACCTTGCCGGCCGGTCCGACGAAGGGTGCCCCGGCGATGTCTTCCTGGTCGCCCGGCTGCTCGCCGACGAACATCACTGCTGCATCGTCGGGGCCTTGCCCGAACACCGTCTGGGTCGCCGGCTCCCAGAGCGGACAAGCCCGGCAGCCGGCGGCGGCCTTGCGAGCCAAGGCAATGGTTTTCGGGCGATCCACATCCGGCTGCCCTGAAGCGGTTGCGGCGGAGCCTTCACCGCCGGCACCTCTTTCTGCAGAGGCTGTCGTCGCCATTTCTCCGCCGTCGAGACCGAGCCCCAATTGCTCCGCCCTCTCCTTCGCCATCGCCGCCTCCCTTTCGCGCATGCGCGCATGATGCAAGCTCGGCAGGGTCGGTGCGGTTTCGACCATGCGGCGCGACGCCGCTTCGGCGCCGGCGATGAGCGGCTTGATCAACGCCGTCTCCGGCATGTTCGCCCAGTATTTCTTCGGCATTTCGGCCTGCATCGCCTTCACCTTCAGCCGCGCCGGATTGAAGATCGAGGCATAGTAGGTCAGCCACAGCGCCTCCATGTCGTCGCCCGGCGGCTTCATGTCCCTCGAAGCGCCCGGCAGGAAAAGCAGGGTCTGGCCGTCCCAGTGAGCGGTGCGCTCCGGGGTCAGGATGGTCCAGACCATGCCGGCGAAGCGCCGGGCGAAGAAGGGCGCGGTCCGCTCGACGATGTGGTGGAAGGGCTCGAACCAGGCGACGTAATGGCGCGCGCCCTCACCATCCTCAACCTCGCGAAACCGCACGAAAGCCTTCATCTTGTGGGCGTCGCGCCGCACCGCCTTTTCCATTTCGCCGGCACGCAGGACATCAGGATCGGAAGCGATCTGCAGCAAATTGCGATCACGCTGCAGCCGCCAAAGCAGGCGGTAGGCGAAGACGAAACGATCACTGTCGGAATGGCAGACGAGGCGTCCTGCGAGTTCGACGAAGGGCTTCGGCACTTTAGGCTGCGGTGAATCGGGCGCGGATTCGGCATGCGAAGGCAGCGGCTCCGCAAACAGCCCCGGTGCCTCCTCGCCAGTCGTAAAGCTCAAATCCTCCGGCGGAATGCCGAGCCGCAACGCCGTGCGCGCAGCCTCGCGCCAACCATCGAAATCGGCGGGAAAGGCAAGGACGGCGTTGCGCATGGCTGTTCCATCATGGCGTTGACGCTTGACGCGTCAGTATCTTCGAAAATGTCGTTGCTAGCGGCGGCATATGTAGTATTATTCTCTTCAAAGATGCTACATTGCGGGTCAGGAGGGTATCAATGATTGAAAAGATACCGTCACGCCGATTCAACCAAGACATTGCAGGCGCCAAGCGAGCAGCCGACGAAGGGCCCGTCATTATAACCGACCGAGGCAATCCCGCTAATGTCCTGCTAACCTGTGAATATTATCAGCAACTCAACAACGGCCAACGGTTGATCCTCGACATGTTTGTCGATCGACGGTCTGAGGCGGACGTCCATTTCGAGCCGCAACGTGATCGCTCGTTGCCGCGTCCGATCGACTTGGACTAGTGGCTTTTCTGCTTGACACGAATGTCATCTCAGACATGCGCCGGTACGACCGCCTCGATGCTGGCCTGAAAATCTTCCTATCGACGATGAGCGGGAGAGCCGCCTTCGTATCGGTGATGACCATCATGGAAATCGAGATCGGCATCCGTCAAAAGGAGCGCTTCGACCGAGTGCAGGCGGTCATGCTTCGGACATGGTACGACGGCTGGCGGTCGACCTTCCCCTCCGACCATATTCTTGCGATTTCGGAACAGATTGCCAAGCGATGTGCGGAACTGCATGTGCCTGACCAGAGAACGCCAAACGACGCGTTGATCGCGGCGACGTCTCTCAAACACAATATGGCGGTGGTCACGCGAAACGTGTCCGACTTCGAAACAACCGAAGGGTGCAGGATCATCAATCCGTGGTCTACCTGAACCGACATCAAAACAACTCCATCTGCGCCGACGTTCTGACTTTCGGCAGAAATCTCGCACGCAAACCGGCGCTGTCGGTCGAAGCGCCCGGCGACCAGTCGAGCGCGGTGACGAACGGGCGAACCTTGGCGATCGACTGACAGAGCTTGGCGACGTCGTCGAGGCGAAGTGTGCGATAGCGGCGGGTGGACAGGATACGGTTCACGGCGCGCGTGCCGAAGCCGGGCACGCGCAGAAGCATCTCGCGATCGGCGCGGTTGACGTCGACGGGAAAGCGGTCGCGGTTCTTGAGGGCCCAGGCGAGCTTCGGGTCGATGGCGAGGTCGAGCATGCCCGCCTCGCCGCCGGAGACGATCTCCGGCCGCGCGAAGCCGTAGAAGCGCATCAGCCAGTCGGCCTGGTACAGCCGATGCTCTCGCATCAGCGGCGGCTTGGCAAGCGGCAGCCGGCTGGAGGCATCCGGGATTGGGGAGAACGCGGAGTAGTACACCCGCTTCAGCCGGTAATTGCCGTATAGGTTCTCCGAACGGCCGAGAACCGCGTCATCGTCCGAGCCGTCCGCGCCGACGATCATCTGCGTCGACTGGCCACCGGGCGCAAAACGTCTGGGCTTCTTGCGATCGCGCTTCTCGCCCTTGTGCTCCTCGATCTTGCTTCTCAAATGGGCCATCGAGCGACGGATGTCGCGTGGGTCCTTTTCCGGCGCAAGCACCGACAAGGTCAGATCGGTTGGCAGTTCGATGTTGATCGACAGGCGGTCGGCAAACAGCCCCGCCTCCTCGATCAGTGCCGGATGCGCGTCGGGGATCGTCTTCAGATGGATGTAGCCGGCGAAATTCTCCTCGAGCCGCAGCTTCTTGGCGATCCGGACCATCTCCTCCATCGTGTAGTCGGAGTTGCGGATGATCCCGGAGGAAAGGAACAGCCCCTCGATATAGTTGCGCTTGTAGAATTCCATCGTCAGCGTCACGACGTCCTCGACGGAGAAGCGGGCCCGGGCGACGTTGGACGATGAGCGGTTCACGCAATAGGCACAGTCGTAGATGCAGAAATTCGTCATCAGTATCTTCAGCAGCGAAATGCATCGCCCGTCCGGCGCGTAGGCGTGGCAGATGCCGGAGCCCTCTGTTGAGCCGATGCCCTTCGACTTCGACGAGTCGCGCTTCGTCGAGCCGCTCGACGCGCAGGAGGCGTCATACTTCGCGGCATCCGAAAGGATCGCGAGCTTGTCGATGAGTGTCATCCTGGCCATCGGCAGAGGATAACGTTCTTGAAATGTTCTGGCCAGTGCATGCCGTCGATATCCAGTGCGGCCAAAAGCCGCCACGGTTCACGCCCATGGTCCGCGATCAACACTTCACGCCTCAAGCCCCTCTGAAAATAGCACCCAGCAAAACCTCGATCGGCAGGTGCGCGTTACTTTTTCGTGAGCCGTCGATCGGGCCTTGGAACGGGCTTTCGAATGGCGCATTTAACCGTCGGGACGTTGAAGACGCCGGCCGATCGCGGACGCATCGCTTTGCGACAGCACGACGACCTTTTGAGGAAAACCGAGATGAAAAAGGTTCTGACCACTTTGAGTGTGTTTGCGCTCGTGGCTGCTGGCTATGCTGCATCCGCGACTGCGGCCAATGCAGACGGATGGCATCGTGGCTATGGCGGCTATGGCGGTTACGGCCCGGGATATTATCGCGGGTATCATCATCATAATGGCGGGGGTGCGGCTCTGGGTGCGGGGCTTCTCGGCCTCGGTGTCGGCGCACTGATCGGCGGAGCGATCGCCTACAGCTACGAGCAGCCGCGTTACTACGAGCCGGCCCCGGTCTATGTCGCGCCGCCGCGCTATTATCGTACCGAGCCGGTCTATGTCGCGCCTCGGCCGCTCTATCGCGTCCCCGCCCCGGTGTATTACGAGGCCGCTCCGCGCTACGGCGCCACCCGGGCCAATGTTCGAAGCCATGCCGCGGCCTGCGAGGCACGCTATCGGACCTATGATCCGCGCAGCGACACCTTCGTCGGCAATGACGGATATCGCCATCACTGCAATTACTGAGCAGAGATCGACATCCGATCATTTCGCAGACGAAGTCTCCGCCCCAAAAAGAATGGCCAAGTTCGCGTGAACCTGGCCATTGTGTCGTCACGCATGTCCGTCCGGTCGTTCGGTTCGCGCCTCGGCGGTTTCGATCAGTGTGATTTCGCCTTGGCGACGGCGCGCTTGGTGACGACCTTCACGAGATTGGCGCGGTAGGCCGACGAACCGTGCAGGTCGGAGACCCTGTCGCCCTCGTCGACCGTCAGGCCGTCGATGGCCGAGCGGTCGAAGTTGGAGGACAGCGCCTCTTCACCCGCGGGCCAGCGGAAGGCACCGCCCATCGAAGCGCCGGTGATGCCGACCTTCACGGCGCCGCCGCGATTGGCGACGAACGCGCCGGCCATGGCA
>JBBSUS010000077.1:0-7769 GCA_038234195.1 Hyphomicrobiales bacterium
CCGTTTTCGCAAACGTCCCTTTCTCTGTTCGTCGTCGACAAAACCGGCTTGCGTCCGGTCCTCGACAGCCTTGTCGTCGAGAGGGCCGGCGGCGAATGGGACGGAAACTGCGCCGGCCAATTCTACGAGGAGTCTCGGACGCTCGGCATGCTGCCCGGCCGTACGAACGGATCGGCGGACATCGCGATCGACGGTGTGTCGTCCTTCGCCCGAAACGTCGACAGGACCGACGGCTGCGACAGCAAGACGATCGTCGAAGAAACGGCGAAGGCGGTTCTGAAATTCGACGGCAAGCAATATGCCGTCCCGTCCTCTTGGCAGGACTGGAACCCGATTATGGCCGATCCGAAGTGAGGATCGCCGGTTCCGGCTCGGCGGAAAGGCCGAGATAGTTCGGCGCGCGCGTTCCGAAGGTCCGGCGGGCGATGACAGGCTGGGACCAAACACCTGGAATGTTGATCGTCCCACATCGACGACACCGATCGTACGGGTTTACCATTCTATCAGGACAGGCACGTCCGGCCGCGCGGTCCGCGCGATTCGGCTCCGAACTCGAAGCCTGAACTAAGGAGCTGTCTTGGCTGCGATTGCGTTGCGTTCCGTGACCAAGAGGTTTGGTCTGACGGAGGCGGTGTCGAGCGTTTCGCTCGAGATCGCGTCCGGTGAGTTTGTCGCGTTGCTGGGGCCTTCCGGCTGCGGCAAGACCACGCTGTTGCGGATGATCGCCGGCTTTGAAACGCTCTCCGGCGGCACGATCGCATTCGACGGGCGAACGATCGCTGGGGATGGGCTTCACGTTCCGCCGGAGAGCCGCAACGCGGCGATCGTGTTCCAGTCCTACGCGCTCTGGCCCCACATGACCGTCGGCGAGAATGTCGGCTATCCGCTGCGTGTGCGCCGCCTGGGCTCTGCTCAGCGCCGATCGATGATCGCCGACGCACTGGCAGCCGTCGATCTGACGGGCTTCGAGCACCGCCGGCCTGCCGATCTGTCGGGCGGCCAGCGCCAGCGGGTGGCGCTCGCCCGTTGTCTGGCCATGGATCCTTCCGTCGTTCTCCTCGACGAGCCCCTGGCCAATCTCGACGTGAATCTGCGCGCGGCGATGGAAGATACGTTCCGGCTGTTTCACGAGCGCACCGGCGCCACGATGATCTACGTAACCCACGACCAATCCGAAGCCATGGCGATGGCCGATCGCATTGCTGTCATGGAGGCTGGCCGGCTCCTGGATGTCGGAGAACCCGCCCGCCTTTATGCCGAGCCCGGATCCGAGGCGATCGCAAGGTTCGTCGGCAACGGCCAGATCGTCGAGTGCGAAATTCTCGAAAGCCGAACCCGGGATCGAACCCCGGTCCGCATCCTCGGCGCAACCGTGACGGTTCGCGATGGCCGGCTGCGGCGTGACGCAACGGCAGGGCGCCTGTGCCTGCGATCGGAGCACATGCGGCCGAGCGACGACGACGGCTTTGTCGCCGGTGTACGAAAGGCGACGTTCAAGGGCTCCCATACGCTTCTGGAAGTCGCGCCGCTCGCGGCGCCGGATCGGCTGCTGTCGGTGCAATCGGCATGCCGCGTTGCGGTCGGCACGCAGATCCGGGTTGCCATCACCGATGGGTGGTTGCTGCCGGAAGCCGTGCAGGGGGCCAATGCGGCATGACCGTTGTCTGCCCGCTCGTTGCACCGTTTGCGGCGATCAGTCGTCGGTCCAGGGGAGGACGCCTGGCGGCAACAGCTTCGAGGCCAGCGCCGATACGCCCATGATCGATACGATAACGACGACGGTCACGACCGCTACGGCAGAGGCAAGAACCGTCGCGCCGCTGTCGTCGAGGTTGAAGACGACGACGCCGAGCGTTTCGTTGCCAGCCGACCACAAGAGCGCCGAGACAGTCAGTTCGTTGAAGCTGGTCATGAAGATGAGGATCGCCCCGGCCGCCGCGGCGGGTGCCAGGAGGGGGAAGACCACCGTCCGCAGTCTGAACATGTATCGTGCGCCTGTCATCCGCGCGGCCTCTTCTAAAGCTCGGTCGATCTGTTGCACGGCGCCGACGACCGGTCGCAGCGACAGGGTGAGAAAACGTGCCAGATAGGCGAAGAAGATGATCCAGATCGTGTTGTAGAGACTAATGCCCAGCAGTGGCAGCGGCGTGACAAAAAGCAGGATGGCTGCGACCCCCAGGACGATCCCCGGAAACGCGTAAGGCAACTCGGCCAACATGGCGAGGCCGGCGAGAAAGCGGTTGCGGCGCCAGACGAAGAAGACCGCGAGCGGCACTGCGACAAGCATCAGGACGATCGACGCACCGCCGGCGAGAAGCAGCGAATTCCGGAAAGCGCGCACGGTCGCGTCCTGATGAAACAGCACTTCGGTGTAATTCGACAGCGTTACCGTTTGAGCCGATAGCGCGACGCCGTATGCGCGGACCAGCGAGGTGGCGAACAAGGCGGTCAGCGGAATGACGAGGATGAGTGCGATGATCGACCAGGCGACGGTTTCCGTTGCCACGCGAAAGCGGCCCAGCTTGTAGCGCAAGGCCTGCGATGGCGCGCCGATACTGCGAAAGTCGCGTTTGCCGATGAGCACCGACTGCAACGCAAACCCCAAAAAGGCCAGAGCGCCGACCACGACCGATAATACGGCGACGTCCCCGATGATCGAAGGACCGAAACTCGCGAGGCGCTGGTAGATCAGTGTCGGCAGCACGGTATAGCCCGCTGGAATGCCGAGGAGGGCGGGAATGCCGAAATTGCCGACTGCAGAAACGAAGGCGAGCGCTCCGCCGGCGACAAGGGGCGGCATCATCATCGGCAGCACGATGGTCGCCATCACACGAAATCGACCGGCCCCGCACGATCGGGCGGCCTCGATCATCTCCCGCGGCAGACCGCGCAAGCCGGCCCGCACGGCGAGGAAGACGAGCGGAGCATGCTGGATGCCGAGCAGCAGCACGATGCCCTCGGCGCTGTAGAGCGGATTGGGCGAACCGAGCGGCGGTGCCAGATCGAGCGTGATCAGGAGCGGACTGGAGGGTCCGAAGAGCTGCGCCCAGGCGAGTGCCGTCACCTGGGGCGGGATCATCAGGGGCAGAAGAAACGAGAAGACCAGCGCTGCCTTGGCGCGAACATCTGTCAGCGCGACGAGCAGTGCGAAAACGGTTCCCAGAGCGAGTGAGAGGACGGTGCCGAGAGTCGCCGTCAACATCGAATGCCAGGTTGCGATCCATGTGGACCGCGCCGAAAGGACATCTAGCGCGGGGGCCAGATTGAGCCGGCCGCTGGGCGCGACGGCCTCGAGCGCCAATCGCGCGATCGGCAGGATGCTCACGATGCAGACGAACACGACGAGGGCGGCGAGCATGATGCTCTCGCCGCCTGGCCGCCTGGGGAGAGAAAACGAACGGATCGCGATCAACCGCCGAAGAGTTCGGCAAACCGCTTCTTGTTCTCGACTTCGTCCGCCAGTGCCTTGGCCGCGTCGAACGGCATCAGCTTGATCTGTTCACGGGGAGGGAAGCCGTCGGGCCCGGCCACGCCGTCGCGTGCCGGCAGGTAGCCCTGGCTGGCGGCCAGCTTCTGGCCATCCTCGCTCAGCACGAAATCGACGAAGGCTTTCGCCGCGTCGACGTTTTTGGCGGTCTTCAGGATCGCGACCGGTTCGGTCACGACCGACACTCCTTCGGTCGGGAAGACGAAGTTCACCGGCGAACCCTTCGCGGCCTCACGGATCGGCAGATAATCGACGATCACACCATAGGACTTCTCGCCGCCGGCAACCGACTTGAGGACTGCGCCATTGCCGCCCGATGCGGACGCACCGTTTTCGGCCAGTGCCTTGATATAATCCCAGCCGAGCGCGGGATTTTGCGTAATGGCCGCGAGATGGACCAGGGCGGCACCAGACGTGAGCGGGCTTGGCATGGTGACCTGGCCCTTGGCTTCCGGCTTGGTCAGGTCTGTCCACGAGACGGGTGTCATCGCTGCCCGGGTGTTGTTCATCATGCCCGTGGTGATGAGCTTGCTCGAAAAATACGTCTTGTCGACATCGTACAGGCCCTTGTCATAGCCGGTCACGTCCGCGTCGGCATACGGCATCAACCGGTCGTCGCGCTTCAGTCCTTCCATGGTGACGCTGTCGGCGATCAGGAGGACGTCCGGTTGCGGGTTGCCGGCGGCGAACTCGGCCTGCAGTTTGGCCATGACCTTGGTCGTGCCGTCCCTGACCCATTGGACTTCGATGCCAGGGTTCTTCGCCTTGAATGCGTCGACCGTCGCCTGGGCGTCCGCGTTGGGCTGGCTGGTATACAGAACGAGCTTGCCGTCGGCGGCAAAGGCCGATGCCGAGATCATCGTCGCGGTGGCGATGCCAGCCAGAACAGAAACAAAATTACGGAACATGCGGATCTCCAATGAGTATCTGCGTCGATTGCGACGCCGAGGGTACCGGACTTCGAGGCCTAACAACTGTCCTGTGACATCCTGATGAAGACCTTTCGACTGGAGGACCGCCGTCGTAAGCCTTTGACTTGTCCCTCTGACCGCAACCGTCATCCACCCGCGAACCGACGGTCCTTCGGACGCCAAGTGACGACGAGCGCTTGTCGCCCGCCACGAAGACAACGGCAAGCCTTCTCGAAGAGACGGGTTCAGATGGACCCGAGACGAGAAGAACGACCATAGCAAGGTGATCACGCCGCAGTCCGGTTTCGTCCGAACGCTCCTTTGGCGCCAACGCGGGCGTTGATACACGCCGAAGCGGAGCGTGAAAATACTCGACTTGCGATCAGGCCGCGTCGACCTGCCGGATGAACGTCACCAACGCGTCCGCCCCGGCTTCGGCGGTGTCGTCGTTGACGATCCGGTGGAGCGCTTCGGCGCCATCCGGTGGCGTCAGTTCGACCTGCCGGGCCAGCCGCGCTTCGATGGCGAGGGGCGTTTCGCGGCCGCGAGCGGCCAGGCGGGAGACGAGGACGGAATGGGGGGCGGTGATCTCGACGACGGCCAGTCGAGCGAAGCGTCGTGCGGCGGTCTTCAGGATGCGGCGCGACACATTGGCGACGATGGTGCGCCCTGCGACCAGTTCGTCGTCCAGTTCCACAGGCAGCCCGTAGCCGAGACCGTGGGCGTGCCACGACAGGCAGAAATGGCCGGCGCGCTCGGCGGCATCGAATGCGTGCGGCAAAAGCTCGTCGTGGTCCTCGATGGCGGCATGGGCGACGCGGGTGACGACGCGGCGGGCGAAGTGGACCGCGGGATCGGCTTCGAGCCGGATGGCGGCCAACTGCAGCAGCGTGTCCTTTCCCGCACCACTCGGCCCCACGACGGCGACGAAGCAGCCGGCGCGCCTGACCGCGTCCGCTGTATCAGTTCCCGCGTCGGTCACGGTCGTGCGCGCCGGCGATGCCGGGCTGGCCGTCTCAGAAGCGGCAGGACCTTCGAGTCGGCCACCGGCCGAAAGCTCGTCCGCGGCTCGACGATTCGGGGCGGTGCTGCAGGAGACGCAATCAGACGACACGGCGACCCTCGCGCCAGACCGAGCGCACGATAGGCGGCTCGCCCTCGTCGGTGCGAATGCGCACGAGATCGGCGCGCAAACCCTCGGCAAGGCGGCCGCGATCGCTCAAGCCGACGGCTTGCGCCGGATTGGCGCTGACGAGCCGGATTGCGGCTGGCAACCTATCGGGGGCGCCCTCGGCCAGGAGAAACGCCGCCTGCACCATCGAAAAGGGGACGTAGTCAGACGACAATATGTCGAGGAGCCCTGCGTCGAGCAGGCTTTGGGCCGAGACGTTGCCCGAGTGGGAACCGCCGCGCACGATGTTCGGTGCGCCCATCAGAACATGCAGGCCGGCGTGGCGCGAGGCTTTCGCCGCTTCCAGCGTCGTCGGGAATTCGGCGACCGTCGTACCGAGCGCCACGGCCTCGTCCACATGAGCCGTGGTGGCGTCGTCGTGGGAGGCGACGGCGATGCCGCGCGACGCGCATACCGCGGCGATCGCCTTGCGACTGGAATCGGCATATTTCGCCGATTCCATCAGGCGCTTCCTACTGAAGGCGCCAAACTCCTCTTCCGAGAGGCCAAGCTTCTTCTGGTAGTAGAGCCGGTAGGCGTCGAGATTGACGAACTGCCGCTGGCCCGGCGCGTGGTCCATCAGCGAGACGAGCTTCAGACGCGGGTTGGCTGCGATCTTCTCGAACCCGTCGACGACGTCGCCTGCGGAAACCTCGCAGCGCAGATGAATGAAATGATCGGCGCGAAGCCTGTCCTGGGACATTGCACGGTCGATCGCCCGGCCCATCTCGGCCATGTCGTCGGAGGTGAGCGTGGCATTCTCGTCGGTGCCGACGCGCAGCGCATCGAAGACCGTGGTGATGCCGGAGGCGGCGATCTGGGCGTCATGGGCCTGGATAGACGCCATCTTGTTCCAGAACACCTTGGGCCGCGGGATGTAATGCCCCTCGATGTGGTCGGTGTGCAGCTCGACGAGGCCGGGGATCAGCGTGTCGCCGGCCATGTCCTCGATGCGTCTTGCATCCTTCGGCGCAGGACCTTCGCCAACGGATGTGATCCGGCCGTCGGCGACCGCGAGGTAACCGTCGATAACCGCCGTTTCGGTCACGATGCGGGCGTTGGCGAAGACGATGGGTTCGGTCATGTGAAATCGATCATGGAAGACGTCAGAACTTTCGAGCGGATGGGCGGAGATCGAAGCCCGGGCGCCGCGCCGCGCTTCGGCGGATGTGTCGGAGGCTCAACGCGGGGCTGCACTTCGTCGAACAGCCGATTTGGCCGGCCGACTTCACGCAGCTTAAGCAGGCGGCATTGCGGGACAGGTTGGACATGCCCAGTTCGTGCGCCTCAGGTCACGAAACGGCGGAGACATTGCGAGACGACGTCTGTGATCATCACCGTCGCCACGATGATCAGGAGTATGGCCGCCGACTGCGGATAATAAAAGCCGCGGATCGATTCGAACAGCACCTGGCCGATGCCACCGGCGCCGATGACGCCGAGCACCGTCGCCGAGCGGATGTTGGTTTCCAGCCGGTAGAGCGCGTAGGAGATCCAAAGCGGCAGCACTTGCGGGATGACGCCGTAGACCACCTCCTGTAGCTTCGTTGCGCCGGTGGCGCGGATGCCCTCGACCGGGCGTGGATCGATCGCTTCGACCGCCTCTGAGAACAGCTTGGCGAGAACGCCGGTGGTGTGGATGAACAGTGCCATCACGCCGGCGAACGGCCCGAGGCCCACGGCGACAACGAACAGGACGGCCCAGACGATTTCGTGGATCGCCCTGAAGAAGTCCATCAGCCGCCGGCTCGGCTGGAGGATGGTCCAGGGCACCATGTTGTGCGCCGACAGGATGCCGAAAGGAACCGCCAGCAAGACGGAGAGGAAAGTGCCCCATACGGCGATGTTCACCGTTACCAGCATTTCCGAGACGTAGTAGCGCCACTGCGAGAAGTCGGGATGGGAAAAGCCCGAGGCGTATTGCGCCATATTGCTGCCGTCGGTGAAGAGATAGGTCCAGCGGCTCATTTCGGCCGGCCCCCAACTCCACAAGAGCGCCGCCGCGAGCACCGACCAGATGACGACGTTCCAGATGGTGCGCGACCAGTCGCGCCCGAGATTGGCGGCAGAAAGGCTGCTCGGCTTGGTCTCGACCGTCGACGTCGAAATCGAAGGGGATAGGGTGTGGGGCAGATCGGTCATCGGCGGTTCATCCTGACAGGCAATCTGCTGGCCCGACCGTCGCTTGATGCGCCGGTCG
>JBBSUS010000078.1:0-7732 GCA_038234195.1 Hyphomicrobiales bacterium
GAGCGCGGGCTCGTGAAGATCGACCCCTACGGCAAGACCAACGTTGCCGGCATCTATGCTATCGGCGATGTGTCCGGCCCGCCGATGCTCGCTCACAAGGCCGAGCACGAGGGCACGATCTGCGTCGAGGCGATCAAGGGCCTGCATCCGCATCCGATGGAGAAGACGCAGATCCCCGGCTGCACCTATTGCCAGCCGCAGATCGCGTCCGTGGGCCTGACGGAGGCCAAGGCGAAGGAGGCCGGCCACGCGGTCAAGGTCGGCCGGTTCAACTTCAAAGGCAACGGCAAGGCCATCGCGCTCGGCGAACCCGAGGGTCTCGTCAAGACGGTGTTCGACGCCAAGACCGGCGAGCTTTTGGGCGCCCATATGGTCGGCGCGGAAGTCACCGAGCTTATCCAGGGCTTCGTTATCGCCATGGGTCTGGAGACCACCGAAGCCGAGCTGATGCACACGGTCTTCCCGCATCCGACGCTGTCGGAGATGATGCACGAGAGTTCGCTCGACGCCTATGGCCGCGTCATTCACATGTGATCGTCAGGGGTGGCCGGCTCGATGTCGCATCGACAGCACACCGGGGTTTCATCGCTCTCGGGACGCCCGTCAGCGCAGTATGACAAGCTTTGATTTTTGATTCCGCAACGCAAGATTTATGATTGCAGTTGCAATATTCCTGCGGTGACACCCTTGTCCCGGTGGGTATCCGCCCAATCTGCGCTCCGGACCTTATCACGAACAGGAGAGCATCATGGATACGAACGGCGTGGGTTGGATCGGGGCCATCATCATCGGGGCCATTGCGGGCTGGCTGGCTGAACAGGTCATGAAGAGCGACATGGGCATCTTCATGAACATCATTCTCGGCATCGTTGGAGCGGTCGTGCTCAACGCGATCCTTGCAGCGATCGGCTTCAGCTTTGGAACCGGACTTATCGCATACCTGATCACGGGCTTCATTGGTGCCTGCCTGTTGATCTTCGTCTTCCGCGCCATTCGCGGACGGACATAGCAGCTACGCGCCTGCTGCGCGTTGCAACGTCAGGGCACCGGAGCTAGATAGGTTTCATGGTCACCCTGCTGGACAATCGCTTGTCGGCCGAGGTCAAGCCTCGGCCGCGGCACCCTGAAAAAGCCCATCGTCCGGACCAGGCTCAAAGCCTGGCCAAACCGGACTGGATTCGCGTCAAGGCGCCAGTATCCAAGGGCTATCAGGAGACGCGCGAGATCGCGCGATCCAACAACCTCGTCACTGTTTGCGAAGAGGCTGGCTGCCCCAATATCGGCGGCTGCTGGGAAAAGAAGCACGCGACGTTCATGATCATGGGCGGCATCTGCACGCGGGCATGTGCCTTCTGCAATGTCGCGACGGGCATGCCTAACGCTCTGGACGCCAGCGAGCCTGCGAGCGTTGGCCGCGCCGTTGCCGCCATGGGCTTGAACCATGTCGTCATCACTTCGGTCGATCGCGACGACCTTGCCGACGGCGGTGCCGAGCATTTCGTGCGCACGATCCGCGCGATCCGGGGTGCGGCGCCCGGCACAACTGTAGAGATCCTGACGCCCGATTTCCTGCGCAAGCCGGGCGCCCTCGAAACCGTGGTCGCCGCGCGGCCGGACGTCTTCAACCACAATCTGGAAACCGTGCCGTCGAACTATCTGACGGTTCGTCCGGGGGCCCGCTACTTCCACTCCATACGGCTTCTGCAGCGGGTCAAGGAACTCGATCCGACAATCTTCACCAAGTCGGGCATCATGGTCGGCCTCGGCGAGGAGCGGAACGAGGTGTTGCAGTTGATGGACGACCTGCGCTCCGCCGACGTCGATTTCCTGACCATCGGCCAGTATCTGCAGCCGACCAAGAAGCACCATGCTGTCATGCGCTACGTAACGCCGGATGAGTTCGAGTCCTTCGAGACGGTTGCGCTCACCAAAGGCTTTCTCGTCGTCGCATCGAGCCCGCTGACGCGCTCGTCGCATCATGCAGGCGAGGATTTCGAACGGCTGAAGGCGGCGCGGCTTGCCCGCCAGGCCGCGGCCTGACAAGACCGGACCTATGGCTCATTTCGATACGACCCGACGGGTTGCCCACAGCGCAGATCAGATGTTCGCTCTCGTGGCCGACGTCGAGAAATATCCCGAATTCCTGCCACTCTGCCAACGGCTTGTGGTGCGTTCGGAACGCGAGAAGGAAGGCAAGAACCTTCTCGTCGCCGATATGACCGTCGCCTACAAAATGATCAAGGAAACCTTCTCGACGCAGGTGCTCCTGAAGCCCGACGAGCGCCAGATCGATGTCAAATATGTCGACGGGCCGTTTCGCTTTCTCGACAACACCTGGAATTTCGTTCCCACCGGAGAGGGCGCCTGCGACGTCAAGTTCGTCATCGATTACGAGTTCAAGAGCCGCACGCTCGGCCTCCTGATGGGGTCGATGTTCGACTATGCGTTCCGTCGTTTCGCCAAGGCCTTCGAGGACAGGGCTGACAATATCTACGGCATGAACGGAGCGGATCCGTCCTGATCTGCGCCGCAGCTGCGACTCATCCTGCGTCGATGGACTCCATCAGCAGCTCAAGCGCGACCGCGACGCTTTCTCGGCGCACGGCGCTGCGTCCGAGCTCGCCGAAGCGCCTTTCCAGATGGGCCGTGCCGGAGGCCGACGCGCACGCGAAGTGGACGAGGCCGACCGGTTTGTCCGCCGTGCCGCCGCCGGGGCCGGCGATGCCCGTGACGGACACGGCCGCGTCGGCACCCGAAACCCGACGAGCTCCTTCTGCCATCTCTATGGCAACGGTTTTCGAGACCGCGCCCTGTGTTGCCATCGCGTCTTTCGTCACCCCGAGCATCGTCATCTTTGCAGCATTGGAATAGGTGACGAAGCCCCGATCGAAGACTGCGGACGAGCCGTCGATGTCGGTCAGCGCTGCGGCGATCAGACCGCCGGTGCAGGATTCCGCCGTAACGATCGTCAGGTGCTTCGCCGCGTAAGCCTCGATGATCGCCCGGGCACGCCCCTGAAGCGTCGCACCCGTTCCGCTCATTTCGCTTCTCCGTAGACGACGCTTGCCGTAGCGATCGCCGCGATGCCTTCGCGGCGACCGACGAAGCCGATCGTTTCGTTGGTCGTCGCCTTCACCGACACACGATCGAGCGACAGGCCGGTCATCGCCGCGATCGCCTGGCGCATCGCCTCGCGGTGCGGCGCGATCTTCGGGGCTTCGCAGATCAGCGAGATGTCGGCGTTCATGATACGCCCGCCCTTTTCCGCGACCACCGCGACGGCTTTTTCGACGAAGATCCGCGAGGCAGCGCCGCGCCATTGCGGGTCGCTCGGCGGAAAATGATCGCCGATGTCGCCGGCGCCGCAGGTCGCAAGCAGTGCATCGGTCAGAGCGTGAAGGCCGACGTCGGCATCGGAATGGCCCGCCAGCGTCTGGTCGTGGGGAATGGCGACACCGCAGAGCGTGACATGGTCGCCGGCGACGAGCTGGTGCACGTCATATCCGTTGCCGGTCCTGACATCGATCATCGAAGCCTCGTTGCGTGAAAGCCGTTCATCGGCCATGGCGATATCACGGGCCGTGGTCAATTTCACGTTCTCGACCCGTCCCGGGACAATTCGCACGGGAAGGCCTGCCCATTCGGCGATCGAAGCATCGTCCGTGAAATCGCAGGAACTCGATTCGGCGGCAGCGCGATGGGCCGAAAGGATCGCCTCATAGCCAAATCCCTGCGGCGTCTGGGCCGCGAACAGACCATTTCTGTCAACGGTCGACGCGATCAGCGGCGCGAAGCCGCCGGCGCCTGTCTTTTTCAGCGTGTCGGCGACGGCAATGGCAGGTATGGCACCGGTGCGCTCGTCGATCGCGGCGAGGACGCGATCGACCGTTGCCGCATCGATAAAGGGCCTGACGGCATCGTGGATGAGGACAGTCCGCGGCGCCATCGGTACCAGCGCTTCGAGCCCCCGGCGCACCGAGTCCTGCCGGGTCGCACCGCCTTCGACTGCGGAAATGCGGGGCTCCATCTCGCCAATCGCCCTCGCCAGCAGGGCGTGGTCGT
Source organism: Hyphomicrobiales bacterium (assembly GCA_038234195.1). Classification (GTDB taxonomy): domain Bacteria; phylum Pseudomonadota; class Alphaproteobacteria; order Rhizobiales; family Rhizobiaceae; genus Aurantimonas. Next base: position 4,063 of record JBBSUS010000078.1, read on the forward strand.
CGCGATGGATGACGAGGATGATACGGTCGATGCGCGGATGATCCGCAAAAACCTCCAGCGTATGGGCGATAACCGCGCGCCCTCCGATCCGGCGGTACTGCTTCGGACCCTCGACCGATTGTCCGGCTCGCTCGCCGCGTCCGGCTGCAACGATGACGGCAGCTATTCTGTTCGGCATCCCGCAGGCTCCTCGACCTCACGGTCCGAGACGGACCTGATCGTCTCGGCTGCCGACAATTGTCAGGTCCGGCGACGATGTTTGTTTGTTGATGAGCTTGCGCCCAAAGCGCAAGCCTCCTTTAAGGAGCAGTCCTTCGCAGGAGCAGCATGCTTGTCTTTTAAGCATGCCTCGATAAGCTACAGCCACGATGACGCATTTAATGACACAGCCGGTTTGCGCTCAAGGATTGGGCGTCGAGAAGCCAACGCCCGCCGTCGGCGCATCGCGCACAGCGGATATGGCTGGGCCATGCCCCGTCGATATCGTCATGCCTATGGTTGTTGGAGGCCACGTCCTGCCAAATCGGGTCTTCATGGCCCCGCTGTCGGGGACTTCGGATGTGCCGTTTCGTCGGCTTGCCAGGCGATTTGGCGCCGGCATGGTGGTGTCCGAGATGGTCGCTTCCGGCCAGTTCGTAGAGGGCCGCGGCGAAAGCCTGATGCGGGCGATGCGCGATGGCGAAGGCCTGCATGTCGTGCAACTGGCCGGCCGCGATCCCGCCTGGATGCGCCGGGCGGCCGAGCGATTGGCTGGCGAAGGCGCTGATATTATCGACATCAATATGGGCTGCCCGGCCAAGAAGGTCGTCGGCGGCCAATCCGGCTCGGCACTGATGCGTGAGCCCGAACTGGCGCTGGAGTTGGTCGAGGCGACGGTTGCTGGCGCGGGGGCCGTCCCCGTGACTCTGAAGATGCGGCTTGGCTGGGATCGCTCGACCATGAACGCGCCGGAATTGGCCGCGCGGGCCGAGCGCGCCGGTATTCGGATGATCACCGTCCACGGACGAACCCGCTGCGACTTCTACGAAGGTCACGCGGACTGGCAAGCCATCGCGGCGGTCAGGGCCCAGATCGGCGTCCCGCTGGTGGCCAATGGTGACATCGTCGGTGATCGCCAATTGGCTCCGGTGATCGCCGCAAGCGGCGCCGATGCCGTGATGATCGGCCGCGGGGCGCAAGGCCGCCCCTGGTTGCCGGGATTGCTCGCCGGCGTCGTCGGCCGCAAGGCGCTTGCTCACATCGCGCTCGGTGATCTCGTCGACGAACATTATCAGCTGATGCTGGAGCATTACGGCACCGCCATGGGCGTCCGCCATGCGCGCAAGCATCTCGGTTGGTATATCGAGCGGTTCGCCGCTGGAGCCGCGACCGTGATTCAGAGCGATCGACTTGCGGTGATGACGGACCGCGACCCTGCCGCCGTCAAGCGTCGGCTGCGGCAACTCTTTGCCGGTGCAAGCCTTGCAGACATCGAGCCGGATTTCACGGATGGAAACCTTCGGCATGATGCGAACGTCGGTCGGGCCGCGAACAGACCGATCGACGGCCACCGGATGGACGAGGCTGCCTGACACGATGACAGAACATCCCACCGCCATGACCATCGCGGCAGAGCAGGCGCGCATTCTGAACGCTCTGCCCCATCCGATCATCGTCGTCGATCGCGAGGGGCATTTTCGCTACGCCAACACCGATGCCGAACAATTCTTTTCGGCTGGCATAGCCTCTCTCATTCGACGCCGGCTTCAGGATTTCATTCCTGCCGATAGTCCGCTCTTCGCGTTGATCGAGCAAGTCCGCGAGGACGAAGCGCGGATCAGCGAATATCGGGTCGACGTATCGTCGCCGCGGCTCGGAGGCGAGCGGCTCGTCGATCTCTACGTTTCCAATCTGGCGGAGGAACCTGGGCTTATCGTGGTGATGATCCAGCTGCGCTCCATCGCCGAGAAGATGGATCGGCAACTGACCCATCGCTCGGCGGCTCGCTCGGTGACCGGTCTTGCGGCCATGCTGGCGCACGAAATCCGCAATCCGCTGTCGGGTATAAAGGGGGCGGCGCAGCTTCTGGCGACCTCGGCCAGCGATGAGGATCGCGGGTTGACGCGGCTCATTCAGGAAGAGAGCGACCGCATCGTCAAGCTCGTCGACCGAATGGAGGTGTTTTCCGACCAGCGGCCGATCGAGCGCTCCGCCGTCAATATCCACTCGGTGCTCGAGCACGTGAAAGCGCTCGGCAGGAATGGCTTTGCCCGGAATATCAAGATCACCGAGCTCTACGACCCGTCGCTGCCGTCGGTCTTCGCCAACCGCGACCAGTTGGTGCAGATTTTCCTGAACCTTCTGAAGAACGCTGCCGAGGCTGTCGGGGACCGTGACGGCGGCGAGATCAAGCTGACGACGGCCTTCAAGCCAGGTGTGCGGCTGTCGGTCCTCGGTACGCGGGACCGTGTGACGCTGCCGCTGGAGTTCTCTGTCGAAGACAACGGCCCGGGCGTTCCCGAGGACATCCGGCAAAACATCTTCGATCCGTTCGTCACGACCAAACCCAGTGGCTCCGGCCTCGGGCTGGCGCTCGTCGCGAAGATCATCGGCGACCATGGCGGCGTGATCGAATGCGAATCCATACCCGGTCATACGGTCTTCCGCGTCTTGATGCCTGCGTGGCGCGAGGCGGTCGGCCCGCGTGACGAAACAGACGATTGAGGTCGATCGAATGAGCATGCAGATCCTCGTCGCCGATGACGATTCAGCGATCCGCACCGTGGTTTCGCAGGCGCTGATGCGCGCCGGCTTCGAGGTCCGGGTGACGTCGAACATCGCGACGCTCTGGCGCTGGATATCGGCGGGCGAGGGCGATCTCGTGATCACCGACGTTCTCATGCCCGACGGCAACGCGTTCGATACGCTGCCGCGCATCAAGAACTCGCGACCCGACCTGCCGGTCATCGTGATGAGCGCGCAGAACACCTTCATGACCGCCATCAAGGCATCGGAGAAGGGCGCCTACGACTACATTCCCAAGCCCTTCGATTTGACCGAACTCGTTGCGATCGTTCGCCGCGCGCTGTCGGAGCCGAAGCCGGGGCATAAGAAATCCGATGCGGCCGAAGACGGCGGCGAAGCCATGCCTCTGGTCGGTCGGTCGCCGGCGATGCAGGACATCTATCGGGCATTGGCCCGGATGATGCAGACGGACCTGACGGTGACGATCACCGGCGAATCGGGAACCGGCAAGGAACTGGTTGCCCGCGCGCTCCACGACTACGGCCGCCGTCGCAAGGGTCCATTCGTCGCGATCAACATGGCGGCGATCCCGCGCGAACTGATCGAGTCGGAGCTTTTCGGCCATGAAAAGGGCGCCTTCACCGGCGCTCAGGCGCGCTCCAGCGGCCGCTTCGAACAGGCCGAGGGTGGTACGCTGTTCCTCGACGAGATCGGCGACATGCCGACGGAGGCGCAGACGCGCCTGCTGCGCGTGTTGCAGCAGGGCGAATACACGGTCGTCGGCGGGCGCACGCCCATTGCGACGGACGTACGAATCGTCGCCGCGACCAACAAGGACCTGCGCCAGCTGATCGGTCGGGGCCTGTTCCGCGAGGATTTGTTCTACCGCCTCAACGTGGTGCCGCTGCGCTTGCCGCCGTTACGCGAGCGGATCGAGGATCTGGGC
>JBBSUS010000079.1:0-7724 GCA_038234195.1 Hyphomicrobiales bacterium
CCCTTCGCTCAGTCAAGGATTACGAGACGCAATTAGAGCATTGAAATTTTTTTCATGCAATTCATAATACTTCACGCGGACGGGGGAGCCGCCTTGAAAGACGCATCCGGGAGGTTTTCAGCCATGTCCTTCACCCTGTCGATCTCGACCAATCCGCTGGTGAACCGCTATGCGGAGCCGGCCGAACTGATCGACGTGATCGCAGCGGGCATCGGCATCGGCCATGTGCAGCTCACCCACGAATTCCTCAACCCGTCCTGGCCGGCAAAGACACTGAAGCCGCTGATCCAGGCGACCGCGAACGCCATTTCACGGCACGGCGTGAAGATCACCTCGATGATGACCGGCCCTTACGGGCGTCTCAATCACTTCGGCCATCCGGACGCGAACGTCCGCGCCTATTATGTCGACTGGTTCAAGACGCTGGCGGATATTTCGGCCGACCTCGATTGCCCGGCGATCGGCACCCAGTTCGCCATCCTGACCTATCGGGACTACGACGATCCGGACCGCCGCAAGGCGATGATGGACATCGCGCTCGCCTGCTGGGCCGATGTCGCCGAACATGCCGCACGCCGCGGCCTCACCTGGATGTTCTGGGAGCCGATGTCGGTCGGCCGCGAACTGGGTCATACGCTTGCCAGCACGCACGAACTGCAGGACTGGATCGAGAGCCACGATCTGGCGATCCCGCTGAAGCCGATGGTCGACATCGACCATGGCGACGTCACGTCGCCGAACCCGGCCGATATCGATCCCTTCGCCTGGGCGAAGGGTTTCGCGACCCGCTCGCCGATCATCCACATCAAGCAAAGTTCGAAGAACAAGGGCGGCCATTGGCCCTTCACCGCCGCCCACAACAGCGACGGCCGCATCCAGCCCGATCCGCTGATCGAGGCGGTGCGCGCCGGCGGCGGCACCGACAACGAACTCTGCCTGGAGCTTGCGTTCAGGGAGCGCGAACCGACCGACCGGCAGGTGATCTCCGCCATGGCCGAATCCGTCGCCTTCTGGTCCGGCCACGTCGATGCCGGGCTTTCCAGCCAGGCGGCCTGAGCCGCCGCGCCCTCGAATTTCGGAATTCTCATGACCAAGCGCCCCTTCATCGGCACCAGCTGGAAGATGAACAAGACACGGCGCGAGGCCAAGGCCTTCTGCGACGTGCTGGCGGCCTCAGACTGGGCAACGAGCGATGCCGTCCAGTTGTTCGTCATCCCGCCCTTCACCGTGCTCACTGCCGTCGCCGATGCATTGGCCGGCACGAACGTCACCGTCGGTGCGCAGAATGCCCATTGGGAGGACGCCGGCGCCTGGACAGGCGAAATCTCAATGCTGCAGGTCAAGGATGCAGGCGGAACGCTCGTGGAGATCGGCCATTCGGAACGCCGGACCTTCTTCGGCGAGACCGACGAGACGGTGGCGAAGAAAACCGCTTCAGCGGTTCGCCATGGCCTCACCGCGCTCATCTGCATCGGCGACACGCGCGAGGAATACGAAGGCGGCCGAACCGCCGAAGCCTTGCAGCGCCAGACCGAGGCGGCGCTCTCCCTCGTCGATTGGAGCGCCCGCGCACCGGACGTGGTTCTCGCCTACGAGCCGGTCTGGTCGATCGGCGAAGGCGGCACGCCCGCCGACCCGGCCTTCGCGGATGAGCAGCAGGCTCGCGTCAAGACGATTGCAAGGGCTGTGACCGGGCGCGACCTCACGGTTCTTTACGGCGGCAGCGTGAACCCCGGCAACTGCGTCGACCTGATCGGCCGCGACCATGTCGACGGCCTGTTCATCGGCCGCTCGGCGTGGGCCGCGACCGGCTACCTCGGCATCGTTGCCGACGTGGTCGAATCCCTCGCCGAAACGAGCAAGGACGGTTGATTTTCGTTCGCTACCGTTGACAGTTCTGACGAGAAGTGGAAAGTTTTACGCAGCATAGAAAAAAATTCACTGCCCTGGGAGGGGTGGTCCGGAAAGCGGCCTTCCACGAGAGGACCGAACCGGATGAAGGTCACGGGAGGACCGATATGCTCAGTCAGGCGCCGCGGCCTCGGGAGGAGGCCAGTGCTGGCGTGCCAGCGACCCGGGTCGCCGGCCTCTGCCGTTCCGCTGACGTCGCCGCTGGCGATGCCGCCGACTGCATCGCAGTCGAAAACCGTGCAAACCGCCGCTCCAGACATCCCGCCATGTTCGATCGCGCTCGCGCCGCCCGCTCGAAGACAGCCGCTCGTGTCGACCCCGCATCGGCCACCGCTGCGTCGGCCTGCGCCCCGGTCGAGTTTCGTGACCCGACGGCGCGCATCCTTTTCCAGATCAAGGGGTCCTGAAGCATGGGCAGCGCAGCGCAGAAAGTCCCGGTTGCCCGGCCCGACTTTCCCGTCAAGACCGCCATCGGCGTCGTCGTCGCGGTTCTCGTTGTCGCCGCCATGGCGATCGACACGACGGTGGTGACGATCGGCTCGAAGGCCGATGTTCAGGAGCAGGGCTTTTCGGCCGAAGCCTATGGCGCATCGGAGTTCCCGAAGGTCCAGTCGGCGATCGAGGGCCGCGCCGTCGATGCGCCGACGCTCGCGAAGGCAGTGCTTGCGGACAAGGCCGCCGCCGCCAAGACGTACGGCGTCGACGCCGGCATCGCCTCGGTGATGGCGGTCAAGTTCACCGGCATTGCCGGAGAGGCCAAATCCGGCATCTATCCGGTCAACGTCGACGGCGTGCCGGACGCGATCAACATCCGCGTCCAGACCGGCCCTGCCATCAACGGCACCGACCTGCGCGATGCGCCCGGCAATATCAGCTTCGGCCAGTTCACCAACCAGATCGAATATCAGAACGCCGGCGCGGCGCTGAACGGCGAAATGAAGAAGGACGTGCTTGGCCCCGTCGATACGGCCAACCTGTCCGGCAAGACGATCACCGTCACCGGCGCCTTCAAGCTCATCAACCCGAAGAACTGGCTGGTCACGCCGGTGCGGCTATCGGTCAAATGAGCGCGGTCACCGCCCAGCGGGACAGCGTCGCCGACGGCGAGATCGTCCTTTCGGCGCGAGATGTCGCCAAGTCCTACGGGCCGATCCAGGCGCTGAAGGGCGTCAATTTCGATATCCGCAGCGGCAAGGTGACGACGCTGTTCGGCGAGAACGGCGCCGGCAAGTCGACGCTGATGAAAATTTTGTCCGGCGTCGTAAAGCCGACCTCCGGCGCGATCATCCTCGATGGTGAACCCGTCGCCTTCTCCTCCTCCACCGACGCGCGCGACCGCGGTATCTCGATCATTCACCAGGAGCTCAGCCTCGCGCCGAACCTGTCGGTGCGCGACAACATCTTCATGGGCCGCGAGATCGTCTGGCCGACCGGCATCGACTATGCCGAGGAAGCCCGCCAGGCCCGCGCGCTGATGCAGGAGCTGGAAGAGGACATCGATCCGCTGACCCCGGTCGAAGCTCTGCGGCTCGGTCAGCAGCAGATCGTCGAGATCGCCAGGGCGCTCTCCGTCGACAGCCGCATCCTGATCATGGACGAGCCGACCTCGGCGCTTTCGGCCTCCGAGGTCGAGGTGCTGTTCAAGGTCATCCGCGACCTGAAAGCCCGCGGCGTCGCCATCGTCTACATCTCGCACCACCTCGAGGAAGCGCTCGCGATCACCGACTACGCGGTCGTCCTGCGCGACGGTGCGATGACCGCCAAGGCCGAGGTAAAGGACATCGATCTGGAATGGATCGTGCGGAACATGGTCGGCGAGAATTTCGACCTCGGCTCGCCGCCCACCGGCTACGATTTCGGCGAAACCGCTCTGTCGATCGACGACGTCTCGGTCGCCGACGCGACGGGCTCCGGCTACATGGTGGTCGACGGCATGTCGCTCGACGTGAAGGCCGGGGAGATCGTCTGCATCTACGGCCTGATGGGCGCCGGCCGCACCGAACTGATGGAATGCGTTGCCGGCAAGGTGCCCAAGGTCGGCGGTCGGGTGATCCTGGAAGGCGAGGAAATCTCGAACCTGTCGATCTCCCAGCGCATCGGCCGGGGGCTCGTGCTCGTGCCCGAAGATCGCCAGCGCGACGGGCTGGTCCAGACCATGTCGGTCGGCGAGAACCTGTCGCTCGCCTCCATCGGCGCCTTCATCAAGCGCATGTTCCTGTCGCGCAAGCGCGAGCGGGCGCTCGTCGACCAGGCGATCCAGAGGGTCCACATCAAGACGTCAGGGAGCGCAGCCCCCATCGGTTCGCTCTCCGGCGGCAACCAGCAGAAGGTGGTCATCGGTAAGATGCTGGTCACTTCGCCCCGGGTCATCCTCCTCGACGAGCCGAGCCGGGGCATCGACATCGGCGCCAAGGCCGAGGTCTTCAAGCTCCTCGCAGAGCGCGCCCGCGAGGGTCTTGCCGTTGTCTACACGACCTCGGAAGTCGGCGAATGCCTGTCGATCGCCCACCGGATCGTCGTCATGCGACGCGGCAAGATCTCGGCCGAGTTCGGGTCGAACGTCACCAAGGCGCAGATCATGGCCGCCTCCGGCGAATCCGTCGCCGCCTGATCATCTGGAACGGGAAAGACACGACCATGACCGACACCGTTGCAGCCCCGAAAGGCGCCAGGACCGAGACTTCGGGCGGCGGCTTCGACATCACCCGGCTGCTGCTCGAAGGCCGCGCCTTCTTCGCACTGATCGCAATCATCGTGATCTTCTCGATCCTGTCGCCCTACTATTTCACCCTCAACAATTTCCTGATCATGGCTTCGCATGTCGCCATCTTCGGCCTGTTGTCGGTCGGCATGCTGCTGGTCATCCTGAACGGTGGCATCGACCTGTCGGTCGGCTCGACATTGGGTCTGGCGGGCGTTGTGGCGGGCTTCTTCATGCAAGGGGTCACGCTCGACGCGTTCGGGGTGATCCTCTACCCGCCGGTCTGGGTGGTGGTGATCCTGACCTGCGCGCTCGGGGCACTGGTCGGGCTCGTCAACGGCGTCTTGATCTCGCTGTTCAAGGTGCCGGCCTTCGTCGCAACTCTGGGCGTCATGTACGTCGCCCGCGGCATCGCGCTTCTGATGACCAACGGCCTCACCTACAACAATCTCGGCGGCAAGCCCGAACTCGGCAACACCGGCTTCGACTGGCTCGGCTTCAACCGTCTGGGCGGGATCCCGATCGGCGTCATCGTGCTCGCCGTCGTCGCGCTGATCGGCAGCATCGTCCTCAACCGCACCGCCTTCGGCCGCTGGCTCTATGCCTCCGGCGGCAACGAGCGCGCGGCGGAATTGTCGGGCGTACCGGTGCGCAGGGTGAAGGTCTCGGTCTATGTCATCTCCGGCATCTGCGCGGCGATCGCCGGCCTGATCCTGTCGTCGCAGTTGACATCGGCCGGGCCGACCGCCGGCACGACCTACGAGCTGACCGCCATCGCTGCCGTCGTCATCGGCGGCGCAGCACTCACCGGCGGTCGCGGCAACATCCGCGGGACGTTGCTGGGCGCCTTCGTCATCGGCTTCCTGTCGGACGGCCTCGTGATCATCGGGATCTCGGCCTACTGGCAGACGGTCTTCACCGGCGCCGTCATCGTCCTCGCCGTCCTTCTCAACGCCATCCAGTATCGCCGCCGCGGGCCGCTTCCGGGCGCCACGAGCGGCAAACCGCCTTCTCCGCAAAAGGAGGGGCAGGCCAAACCTGCCTGATCCTCTCGCCGGGAAGCACCGCAAGCCCGCAAACCTCAAGAAAACCCAGGGAGTTCCACTGATGTTCAGCAAGGCAAGAGGCCTGCTTTTGGCCGCCGCCACCGTCACCGCCCTCGCCGGCACGGCGCTCTCCGCTTCGGCGGACGGCCTGATGACGATCATCGTCAACGACCCGTCCAACCCCTATTGGCAGACCGAAGGCAACGTTGCCGCGGCCACCGCCAAGGAGATGGGCTACACGGCCAACGTCGCCGCTCACAAGGGCGACACCAACACCGAATCGAACCTGATCGACACCGCGATCACCAACAAGTCGGTGGCGATCATTCTCGATCCTGCCAATGCCGACGGCTCTATTGGAGCGGTCAAGAAGGCCATCGCGGCCAACATCCCGGTCATCCTCATCAACGCCGAGATCAACCAGGAGGGCCTCGCCAAGGCGCAGCTCGTCTCCAACAACGCACAGGGCGCAGCGCTGGGCGCCCAGCATTTCGTCGAGGACATGGGCGAGAAGGGTAAATATGTCGAGCTCTTCGGTGCTCCGTCGGACAACAACGCCCAGACCCGCTCCAATGGTTTCGAGACGGTTCTGAGCCAGTATCCGGATCTCGAAAAAGTCGGCAGCCAGGTGGCCGACTGGGACCGCACCAAGGGCCACGACAAGATGCAGAGCATGCTGCAGGCGAACCCGGGCATCACCGGCGTCATCTCCGGCAATGACGAGATGGCCCTCGGCGCCATCGCGGCACTGAAAGAAGCCGGCAAGCTGGCCAACATCAAGGTCGGCGGCTTCGACGGCTCGCCTGACGCGGTCGCAGCCATCAAGGCCGGCGAGTTGCAGTACAGCGTGCTGCAGCCGGTCGCGACCTTCGCCGCAGAGGCGATCAAGCAGGCCGACAGCTTCATCAAAACGGGCAAGACGGGTGCGGCTGCCGAAAAGCAGCTCTTCGACTGCGTCCTCATCACCAAGGACAACGTCGACAAGTACACGGCAGCGTTCACGCTCAGCCAGTGACGCGCTCCGGAGGCGCCAAGGAAAGGCGCCTCCACCTTCGGGGCCGGGCCGCGCAAGTGTGAGAGCCAAGCGCGTCCGCGACACGGCCGGACGTTCTCCCAGGACCGCATCCCAGAAGGGCCGATCGGCGAAGCGCCGGTCGGTCCTTCTGTCGATGGCGGCACGTTGATCGATTGTCCGACGCTGGGTGCCTGTCGAACACGCCGCAGAGCCGCTCGGTCCCGGTCCTCGCTCCGAACTGATGGCGCAAACGCCGCGCCTCCGTGACGGTCGGGAACCGGCAGTCACCGTCTGCCGGACGGGAGATCAGCGCCCGTCGAGCGCAACTCCGGCCATCGCCTCCAGCATGATCACCGTCGACGCGGCTCCCGGATCGACATGGCCGAGGGCCCGCTCGCCGAGCTTGGCCGACCGACCCTGGCGCGCCACGATGTCTGCCGTCTTCTCCATGCCTTCCTTGGCGCCCGCCGCTGCCGCCGTCAGGACGGCGGTGACGGTTTCGCCGGCTTTGGCCGCCGCCGCCGCGCGTTCGGAGGCTGGCGCCCAGGCGTCGACCATCGTGCGGTCGCCGACCTCGGCCTTGCCACGCTCGACAATGCCGCGATGCGCCGCTTCGACGAAGGCCGCCGTCGCCGTCGCGTCGAGACCCCGGCGGCCTTTTGCACTTTCGCCGGCCTTCAGGAAGGCCGAGGCCAGGAGCGGTCCAGACGAAGCGCCGACGGCCTCCAGAAAGGCTTTGCCGATCCTTCGGCACATGCTGGTGATCGTCGCGTCGCCCGGCGCTTCGTTCACCGCCTTCTCGGCCGCCGCCCAGCCCATGGCCATGGTGACGCCGTGGTCGCCGTCGCCGACGATGCCGTCGAGCTCGGAGAGGCGATCGACATTTTCGTCGATGGCCCTGCGGACGGCACGGATCATGTCGGCGAATTCCGCCGCGCCGATCCCTCCAGCGGGCGCATCATCGGCCAGCACATCCTCTGCAACGCCGGGGGCGCTCGACCGGGTCCCGGCCACATCGGGGGCCGCGGCCGCCGACCCGGTGATGTGCTCC
>JBBSUS010000080.1:0-7718 GCA_038234195.1 Hyphomicrobiales bacterium
CACTCGGCTTGCCGCCGGCGACGGCCTGCACGGGCTGGCAGCGAAGACTTTCGACAAAGGCTTCCACCGAAGGACGTTCGCTTTCCTGATCGACCAGAACCCGGATGGTCATGTACCCCTCGGCGAGGTCGACCTCGACAGGGATCGTCGTGTCCTGGCTATCGGCGCTGACAGCGGCCTTGACGTCGACGATCTGGTCGGCGGTCCCGACGAGAAGATCGAAGGCTCCGTCGACGGCGGAGCGATCGTTGATCGAGTAGAGGTTGTCGCCGTTTCGGGCGTAGATCGAGGCGGACCAGAAGGTGGTCTGAACGGCAGCCGCGGTCATGCGGACCGAGCCAGCGGCCAGCGAGAAGCGGCAGGATGCGGTGACGAACGCCGGATCGACGAAGGCGAAGTTCTGGCGGTCCGATCCGGGTTGTGCGGACAGGGTACTCGGCCCCGATGAGCGAAGCGGATCGACGCGCACGATCTGGTCCATTGGCCCGAGATTGGCGAAGCGACCCCAGGCGTTGTGTTCGGCCAGGCGCGGCATGGCCGCGATGACGGCGATGTGCACCAACAGCGCGCCGACAAGGCCGATGAACACCGAAAGCGCCATCCTACCCAGCAAAGCAGGCCTCCCGCTTCAAGATCGGCAAGGCGATGTTCTCGACGCCGCTGGATGCGCTGGCGGGCGTGTCGTAGAGCGCCAGCGACAGGATCATCGGTCCGCGGCCGGCCGTCGCCAGCCAATTGCCGCTGCGCGCCTTGGGTCCGATGGCGATGGCGAAGGAATTGTCCTCGTCGCGCATGAGGCTGGACGAGACGAGCCAGCCGTTGAGGCCGGCCTCGGGCTGAACGAGGCGGCCGTCCGCGGTGTAGGGGGCGAGCGTCCAGACCCGCGCAGGCGGAGTGCGTCCGGCCAGGTGATATTCGCATTCGCGGCGCAACTGCCGGCCCGATGCATCGGTGTCGGCGGTGAACTGGATGCCTTCGCCGATGCCGAGTGTCAGATTTCCAAAGCGGGCGAGGCGGGCCTTGGAATAAGGATCCGCGTCTGGCGCGCCCGCGAAGGGATTGGCGTGCCAGGGACCGACCGTGACCGTGCCGATCTCGGAGGATTCCTTGAGGGCCCAGGCGGCCGACCAGCCGCCCAGGCCAAGCGCGATGGCGAGCGCCACGAAAACGGAGAGGACAAAGCGCATCGGCGTCAGTCGGCCCGCGCGGACGGACCCGACATGGGCCTCTCGTCGACGAGCGAGATGGGCACGGACTCCGCCATCCGCATCGAAGGTATCGGCGCGGCTGGGTTCATCGACGGGCCACCGCGGTCTTGGGGGAAGGACTTGCGGAGGCGAGCTGTTCGGGATCGAGCGGCGGCAGGCTCTCCATCGTCCTGGCGATGTCGGACAGGACCTCCTCGGCCGGGCGGGTGAGGGTCACGCGAGCCAAGGGCGTCTCGGTGGTGTCGCCGGCCTGGGAAATCTTCTTCTTGTCGGCGGGAAACGGATTGTCGATGTAGGGGATCGGCTTCAACTCGATGTTCTGGTGGGCGGCTTCCATGAAGCGCTGCCAGGTCATCGCGGGCAGGGTGCCGCCGGTCATGCGGTTGGTCGGTTTGTAGCTGTCGTTTCCGTACCAGACGGCACCGGAGTAATTGCCGGTAAAGCCGACGAACCATCCATCGCGGTAATCCTGGGTGGTGCCGGTCTTGCCGCCTACGCGAGTCATGGTGAGCTGCGAGCGGCGCCCGGTGCCATGCTCGGTGACACCGACAAGCATCTCGTTCATCGACTTCGTTGCTTGCTCGGTAAGGACGCGGTGGCGTGGGGGCATGTCGCGGCGGGCGTCCCAGAGCGGCATGCCGTTGGCGTCCGACAATTCCATGATCGAGTGGCGGTGATTGTCCATGCCGCCATTGGCAAACACGGTGTAGGCGGTGGCCTGATCGAGAACGGTCACCTCACTGGTGCCGAGCGCCATGGTCTTGTCGCCTCGCAGGGGCGATTCGACGCCCATCGCCTTGGCGGTTGCGGTGACGGCCTTCATGCCGACCTTCTGGCTGAGCTTGACGGCCGGAACATTGATCGAGTGGGCGAGCGCATAGGCGAGGGTGACCCGCCCGGCGAAATTATGTTCGTAGTTCTGTGGCGACCACTTGCCGATGGTGATCGGGCTGTCGACGATGGTGTCCGTGGGCTTCATCCCGGCCTGCATGGCGGCGGCGTAGACGTAGACCTTGAAGGACGAGCCCGGCTGGCGCAGCGCCCTGGCTGCGCGGTTGAACTGTGAGACGCCATAGTCGCGGCCTCCGACCATGGCGCGCAGGCTTCCGTCGGCGTCGATGACGACCATGGCCGCCTGACCGACATTGTAGTTCGAGCCGAACTGGCGAAGGTGATATTCGACGGATTCATCGGCGACGCGCTGCAGCCGGGTGTCGATCGTGGTGCGGGCAACGAGATTGCGTTGCTTGATGCCCTTGGCCTTGGCGATCTTCTGGATCTCGTCGAAGGCGTAGTCGAGGAAGTAATCGGGCGACGGGGTCGAGGATCGATCGACGGCGGTCGCGGGTTGTCGGCGGGCCGCGACGACCTGGCCTTCGGTGACGAAATTGGCCTGAACCATGTTCGTCAGGACTTCGTTGGCGCGGCCGCGGGCGGCGGGCAGGTTGATGTGGGGCGCGTATTTGGTCGGGGCCTTGAACAGGCCGGCGAGCATGTCACCCTCGGCCATGGAGACGTCGCGGATGTTCTTGTCGAAATAGAATTCGGACGCCGCTGCCGCCCCGAATGTGCCGCCGCCCATGTAGGCGCGGTCGAGATACATGGCGAGAATCTGGCGCTTGCTGAGATGGGACTCAAGCCAGAGCGAGATGAACGCTTCCTTGATCTTGCGATCGAGGGTGCGCTCGTTGGACAGGAAGAGGTTCTTGGCGAGCTGTTGGGTGAGCGTCGAGCCGCCCTGGACGACGCCGCCGGCGCGGGCATTTTCCGACAGGGCGCGGAACAGGCCGAAGAAGTCGATGCCCCAATGCTCGAAGAAGCGCCGATCCTCGGTGGCGAGTACGGCCTTGATGAAATTGTCGGGCATCTCGTCGATCGGCACGGCAGCGGCGCGAAGAACGCCGCGGCGACCGATCTCCTCCCCATGCCGGTCGAGGAAGAGGACGGAATAATCGGCTTCCTGGGGCAGACCGTTGGCGGTGACCTTCATCGCCGGCTGGGCAAGGGCGAGAAGCAACACGAAACCGGCGAGACCGAGTGTCAGACCCTCGCCGGCGAACTCGAAGACCAAGCGGGTGAAGCCGCGGGTGCGGAATTTGCGCGAGAATATGGTCAGGTTTTCCCAGGTCGCGGAAAACCCGTGGAAGAATTTCCAGAGACTGGAATCGATCCAGGCGTCGATCTCGATCAGCCGCGTCGGCTGGCGTCGCCGCGATCGTTTGTCGGAAGAGTTCTGCACCATCAACCCGTCAGCTCAAGTCGGTCCCGCGGACGTCGCATCGCCACGCCAGTCCGTCCTTCGCCCCCACTTTGATCTTAGTCCGCAGACCTATACGGGGACAACATGAAAAAGTCGTCAGTTCGACGGAAACTTGGTCAATGGATGCAAGGGGGCGACATGAATGACGAGCCGGACGCGGCGACGAAGGGCGACGATGTGCTGCCGTTCTGGCGCGCCAAAAGCCTCGAAGCTTTGAATCCTACCGAGTGGGAGGCGCTGTGCGACGGGTGCGGGCGCTGCTGCCTCAACAAGCTGGAGGACTGGGATACTGGCGCGATCGCCTGGACCGACGTCGCCTGCCGGCTCTTCGACGACGGCACCTGCCGTTGTCACGATTACGAGAACCGGCAGGCGACGGTGCCCGATTGCGTCGGCCTCGATCCGGAGACGGTGCGCACGATCGGCTGGCTGCCGCCAACGTGCGGCTATCGGCTCGTAGCCGAAGGCAAGGACCTCTACTGGTGGCACCATCTGGTCTCCGGGGATCGCGAGACGGTGCACCAGGCGGGTGTTTCGGCGCAAGGGCGCACAATCAGCGAGACCGGAATGGAGCTCGAGGACTTCGAGGATCATCTCGCGGCCTGGCCGGGGGAGAACCCGATGGAAGCCTCGACCAGAAAAAGGAATAAAAACATATAAACGGAAAATAGTCCTTGACTGCGTGACGGTGCTCGGATAGGGTTCAGGCACAGTCGAGAGATTGCGGCGGCGGCGGTGTCAAGCGGATGTATTCGCGAGATTGCGGCCAAGGGGTTGCAGGCATGACGAAGCGGCGGGGTGGTCACCCTCGCCGCTTTTCGTGTCGGCATTGCGCTGCGGAAACGAATGAATGTGGAGGGGACGATGGCGGCGAAGGCGATGCTTTCGGAGCGGCTGCTGTTCCTTCTGGAACGCGAGATCGATGATTTCGAACGGCTCGCCGATCTGGCGCGGGCGGCCGATGCCCATGCCGTCGCGGCTGAGAACAGTGTGCATGCGGCCAACGGCGGCGACGGCCCGTGCAACGATGCCGAGGGGGCGGATCCCAGAGCAGCGGGTGTCGAAGGGGCGGGGGACGCAGGCAGCGCTGTCAAGGGCGATGCGGGCCGACGCAGTGCCGGGCGCGCCAAGGCGCAAAGCGGCAGTGCGGCAAGCAGCAAAGCGAAGGTCGCTTCGGTCACCCGGGGGTCGGCTTCGATGCCGCTCGGCTCTGCCAAGGAGCGGATTGACGCGCTGGGACAGCTGACGCGGACGCTGGAAAAGCTCCTCGACCTCAAACGGCTCGAAAAGCTGGCGAGCGAAGGCGGCCAGGCGGACGAGGCCGAGACGCGAAGACTGCGCGCTGAGCTACTGTCGCGGCTGAAGAGCCTCGACAAGCGTCGCCGCGAGGGGGCCACGCTGTTCGTCGGCGTGGATGCGGATGCGGTTTTCGGCGGTGATGGATGAGCGTGGACGGCGATCGAGCGGTGGCCGATGATCTCGCGAAGGACGGCCTGGGTGAGGAACATGGAGGCGAGGCGGCCCGGCCGCACGGTCCTGCCGGCTTGCGGACGTTTGCTGATAGCCTTGATGGAAATCCGGCGGTCGAACCCGATCTGGAACCGGGCGAGGACGACGGCAACAACCTGACAGATCCGATCTTCTGGGCAAAGGTCATCGAGACGCTGAGCAAGGCTTCGGGCGAGGTCGTTCGGGCCTCATCGCCGATTTGGGCTGCGACGGCACGGCCTGCGCAGCTGCCGCCGCCCGGCGACTGGCGGCAATGGTTGATCATCGGCGGGCGCGGCTCGGGCAAGACGCGGGCCGGCGCCGAATGGGTGCGGGCGATGGCGCTGGGGCGACCACCGATCGCCACGCGGGCCCATGGCCGGATTGCGTTGATCGCCGAGACTTTGGCCGACGGCCGCGAAGTGATGATCGACGGCGAGAGCGGGCTTTGCCGGGTCGGGATGGGCGCAAAGCCGGTCTACGAGGCGAGCCGGCGGCGGCTGGTGTTTCACAACGGGGCCATCGCGCAGGTTTTTTCGTCGGAGGACCCGGAGGCGCTGCGCGGCTATCAGTTCGACGCAGCCTGGGGTGACGAGTTCGCCAAATGGGTGCATGGCGAGGCGTGTTTCGACAATCTTCAGTTCGGATTGCGTCTCGGCGAGCACCCGCGGGCGCTTTTCACGACCACGCCGCGGCCGATCCCGCTTTTGAAGCGGTTGATCGGCGAGGCGGGGACGGTGACGACTCATATGCGGACGGCCGAGAACGCCGAGCACCTGGCGCCTGGGTTCCTGGCGGCGATGGAAGCCCGTTATGGCGGTTCGCGGCTCGGGCGGCAGGAACTCGACGGGGCGATGATCGAGGCGCGCGAGGATGCGCTGTTCGATCTGGCGGCGATCGAGCGCAACCGCGTGCGGGCGGCGCCGGATCTGCGCCGCATCGTCGTGGCGATCGATCCGCCTGCGACGTCCGGCGCGCGGTCGGATGCCTGCGGGATCGTGGCGGCGGGAATCTGCGCCGATGGCATCGTGCATGTTCTGGCCGATGCCTCGCGGCGCGGCGCCAAGCCGCATGAATGGGCAGGGACGGCGGTCAAGCTTTACGAGCGGCTGGAGGCCGACCGGATCGTCGCCGAGGTGAACCAGGGCGGCGACATGGTGGAAGCGGTGATCCGCACCGTCGCCCCTTCGATTCCCTTTCGGGCCGTCCGGGCAAGCCGCGGCAAATGGATAAGGGCCGAGCCCGTCGCGGCGCTCTACGAACAGGGACGGGTGCGCCATGCGGGGCGGTTTGTCGATCTCGAGGACGAGATGGCCGATTTCGGCCCGGACGGCCTGAGCGGCGGACGCTCGCCGGATCGGCTGGATGCACTGGTCTGGGCTGTAACGGCGTTGATGGGGCCGGTGCGCGAGCCGCGGGTGCGGGGGCTTTAGTTTTCGGCCACCCGGTTAGAGACTTCTGGCGACGAACAATCCGGAGAACATCATGGGACTGCGAGAGACGATCGCCGGATGGCTCGGCGGCGCGTCGGATTTGGCGCGCCTGGAGGTTGGGCCTGGCGCAAGCAAAGCGCCTGCCGAACGCAAGGGGATCGCCGTTGCCGGGGGCACCTTGGTGTTTTCCGGGGCGGGCGAGGATGGGGCGTGGAGCGAGAAGAGCTACGAGGCACTGGCGCGGACCGGGTTCATGCAGAACCCGATCGTCTATCGCTCGGTGCGGCTCGTGGCGGAGACAGCGGCGGCGATCCCGGTTCTGCTTTACGAAGGACGCACCGAGATTGCCGAGCATCCGCTGCTCGATCTGCTGCGTCATCCCAACAGGGCGATGGGCGGGACGCTCGATGGAGCCAGTCTCGTCGAAACCTTGTGCGGTCACCTGCTGCTGTCGGGCAACGCCTATCTGGAGGCGAGTGTCGCGAGCGGGGTGGTGAGGGCGCTGCACGCGCTGAGACCGGACCGGGTGCGGATCATCGAGGACCGCGACGGATGGCCGCAGGCCTACGATTATCGCGTCGGCGCCTCCGTGCGCAGGATCTCCGCCGACGGGGAGGGTGACGGTGCGGGTGACCCGGGAAATGCGATGTCCGGCGGTGCCGGGCGGCCGTCCCGGCTGCTGCATGTAAGGCTGTTTCATCCGCTGGCGGAATTTTCAGGCTATTCGCCCCTGGGCGCGGCACAGACGGCGTTGGAACTGCACAACGCGGCCTCGCGCTGGAACAAGGCGTTGCTCGACAATTCGGCGAGACCATCCGGAGCGCTGGTCTACCAGCCGGGCGATGGCGGCAATCTGGCGCCGGAGCAGTTCGACCGGCTGAAGGCAGAGCTCGAAAGCGGCTATTCGGGAGCAGCGCGGGCCGGGCGACCGATGCTGCTGGAAGGCGGCCTCGACTGGAAGGCGATGGCGCTTTCGCCGAAGGACATGGATTTCGTCGAGGCGCGCAACGGCGCGGCGCGCGACATCGCTTTGGCCTTCGGCGTGCCGCCGATGCTGCTCGGCATTCCGGGCGACAACACCTACTCGAATTACAGCGAAGCGAACCGCGCCTTCTACCGGCTGACGGTGCTGCCGCTGATCGGCCGGCTCACAGGGGCGATCGGCGACGGGCTGGCGCAGCATTTTGGCGCGCCCGAACTTCGGCTGGGGCTCGATCTCGACCAGGTGGACGGACTTTCAGCCGAGCGCGAGGCGCTTTGGTCGCGTATCGGCGCGGCTGACTTTCTGTCGCGATCGGAAAAGCGCGAAGCGACGGGCTACGGCGCCTC
>JBBSUS010000081.1:0-7680 GCA_038234195.1 Hyphomicrobiales bacterium
CGCCGTGATGACCGCCGAGCAACGGCACAGCGCTGGAGCCGTCCTCGGCCAGCGCGACGACGGGCGGCTCCAGCATCTTGTCGTTCAGCAGCGGCGCCAAAATACGAATCAGCGCGCCGGACGCCATCAGCGCGACGATCGGTGTTCCGGCCTTGAACAGACTGCGCAGATGCGTGCCCGCATGGTCGAAACGGATCGGCGCCGCCGGGCAGCGAGCAGCGAGCCCGTGAACGCTGCCGCCGGTCAACGTCGCAATGCGGGTCGCCAAAGGCAGGGCGGCGTCCGAGAGGATCACGATCGCCGGCGCGGCAAGAATTTGTGGTGTAGACGTCACGGCGTGACCTCGTCCGACAGCGCCCGGTCCTCGCGCGGGTCCTGCTCCTGTCGCGAGGTCGTGCCGAGGCTTGTGGCGATGTGCGCTGCGAGAATGCCGGGCTCGTGGCCGCGGTAGCCGAGGATCATCGAGAAATACGGTGCACTCGGCGGCTCGGCCTCGATGGGGTCACCCGCCCCCGTCTCTTGCGCTGCGGTCGATCCACCGCCGCCGATCGCATCGCGTAGCGGCATCACCCGCTGGTTCGAAAGTCCGACGCGCTCGACATAGGCACAGCCGTCCGTCAGATCGAGCCGTTCCAGCAGGGCGGCGACGCGTCCGAAATGCCGGCCGAGCTTCATGATGGCGAAGGCCTCGGCGCCTTCGATCCGCGCCTGCAGCACGGCGTCGTCGAGCGGTCCGGGCATGATCGTCATGACGTCGTTGCGCGCTGCCAGCGGTCGCTGGGTAGCCGCCGCCGCGGCCATCACCGAGGAGACACCGGGTACGATCTCGGCTTGAAAACGGCCGGCGAGACGCTCGAAGAGATACATGAAGGAGCCGTAGAAGAACGGGTCGCCCTCGCACAGCACCGCGACATCGTCGCCGCTGGCCAGCCGCGCACCGATCGTCTCGGCGGCCGCGTCATAGACGGATGCGGCGGGAAAGCGTTCGACGCGCATGGGAACGATGATGGGAATTTCGTCCTGCGACCCATCGAGATGTCCGGCCACGATGGCCCTTGCAAAGCTCGGCGCATCGTCCGGCGCCGGATAGGCGACGACCGCGCAGGCCTTCAAAAGCCGCAATCCCTTCAGCGTCAACAATTCGGGGTCGCCGGGCCCGACGCCAAGGCCGTAAAGCGTTCCGGGCACTCTCTGAGAGGAAACCTGCATCAGACCAGCGGTGCCGTGGCCGGCATCTTCGGATGGGGCTTGGTCACATGCCAATGGATGACGGGCATCGCCGGCTTGAAGCCGCGATAGGGCCCCACCTTCTCGGCCCGGTCGATGGCGATGCGCATCAGTTCGCCACCGAGACGGGCGTGAAGGTCGATAAGGATCGCCTCCGATTCCAGCGTCACCGCATGGGCGACCATGCGACCGCCGGGCTTCAGCGCATCCCAGGCTTCGTCGAAGATACCGTCGCTCAGGCCACCGCCGATGAAGATCGAGTCCGGTTGATCGAGCCCGGCAAATGCCGCGGGCGCCGCACCTTCGATGATCTCGATCTCGGGCACGCCCAGGATGGCGGCATTTTCGAAGATCATCGCCCGACGCTCCGGCTTCGGCTCGATGGCGATGGCGCGACAACGCTCCGAGGCGCGCAGCCACTCGACCGCGATCGACCCCGCACCCGCACCGACGTCCCAGAGCAGCCGCCCCGGCAGCGGCTCCAGGGCGGCGATGGCCAGCGCCCGCAGCACGCGCTTGGTCATCTTGCCATCGTGGACGAAAGCGTCGTCGGGCAGCCCCGGCACGGTCGGCCGTGGCTGGGCGGCGCGTCCGGCGACACATTCGATCGCCACAGTGTTGAGGTCGGCGAGTTCGTCGAGATCGAAACCGTTGGCACTGGCCTCGATGATTCGCTCCGCCCGGCCGCCAAGATGTTCGAGCACGATGACGCGGCTCGGCCCGTAGCCACGGCCGGTCAGCAACCGCGCCAGCGCCTGTGGCGACGATCCGTCAGCCGAATAGACGAGAAGCCGTTGGCCCGGCGCCAGATGGCGTGCCACGGCGTCGACCGGGCGGCCGTGGACCGTGAGGCAGCGGCAGTCCTGCAGCGGCCAGCCGAGCCGCGCCGCCGCCAGTTGGAACGCCGCAAGGTTCGGGACCACCCGCATGGCCGCTGGATCGACATGGCGCGCAAGCGTCGAACCGGCTCCGAACCAGAGAGGGTCCCCGGTCGCCAGGACGACGGTCGGCGAACCGCTGCAGGCGATCAGTGCGTCCATGCCGTCGGAGAACGGGCTCGACCAGGCGATCCGTTCGCCGGTGGTGTCGTCATCGAGCATTGCGAGATGCCGCTCACCACCGAAGATGGTGTCGGCGCCGGCGATGGCTGCAACGCCCTCGGCGGTGAGGCTCGCAAGACCGCCATCGCCGATGCCGACGATGGTCAGCCACGGCGAGGCCTCGACAGCACCATCTTTTGCGACAGAAGCCTCGGTTTGTTCCACGTCCTTGTTCAGCCAGGGGCGCATTGGGTCGACCATGTCAGTCGCGCTCCCCGCCAACCGGCCTCTGCCCAAGGGCGGCCGCCAGCGCGTTGACCGCCGCTGCCGCCATGGCGCTGCCGCCGCGCCGGCCTGAAACCGTGACGAAGGGCACTCCGCGGCTGTCACGCACAAGCTCAGCCTTGGATTCGGCCGCACCGACGAAGCCGACGGGCAGGCCGAGGATCAAGGCCGGCTTCGGAGCCCCCTCATCGAGTTTTTCGAGGAGGTGGAACAGCGCCGTCGGCGCATTGCCGATGGCAACGATCGCGCCCTCCATGAGATCGCCCCACAGTTCGACCTGCGCTGCTGAGCGGGTCGTCGCTTCGCGCTCGGCGATGCGGCGGGTGCGCGGGTCGTTCAGCCGGCAGACGATCTTGTTCTGCTGGGGCAAATGGGACGAGATGATGCCATGCGACACCATCTCGGCGTCGCAGAGAATCGGCGCACCGCGCTCCAGCGCGGCCAGCCCCGCTTCGATGGCATCGGCCGACAGCACCAGGTCGCCGACGATGTCGGTCATGCCACAGGCGTGGATCAGTCGAACCGCCAGATCCCGGGCATTATCCGGCACGCCTGAAAGGTCGGCCTCGGCCCGGATCGTGCGGAAGCTTTCGGCGTAGATCGTATCGGGATCACGAATGTAGCTGAGGCGCGAGCCCGGCGCGACATAGGCCTCCGGGGCATCGCCCGGGGCGCTCTCCGCCAGCCGGTGGCCGAGGCCGGTAATCCAGCCCTCCTCGCTCATCACGGCCTGGGCGTCGGCGTCCGACAGGTCGCCCGGCATCGACAGCAATTCGCTGAAACGACCCTCGCCGTCGAAACGGCCGAAGATCGTCGCCAGGGTTTCGACCTGCGCCTCGTCGAGACAGGATTTCTCGCCCTTCTCGATGTGGATCAGCCCCGGATAGATTTCACCGAGGACGATCGGTGCGGACAAATCCTGCGCAAAGCCAGTCTGGAATGGCCAAACCGCAATCTTTTCGGCGAATTCGGGATCGCGGCGCAGATGTTCGAGGCGGGCAATACCGGTGATTGCCTGGCTGCCGACGCTGCCCTGAAACGCCAGCTTCCAGACCGGCTGCGCCTTGACCGTGCGCTGCTCGGCAAGACGTTTTTCGGAAAGGGTCGTCGGATAGGGATCGGGCTTGCCAACCGGCAGACCGGGCACGACCTGATGCATCGGGCGCCCCCAATACATGGGAGCAAAGGCCAGTTGCTCGCGGTTGAGCCGGCCGGTCACCTCGAAGCGGTTGGAAAAATTGTCGTCGCGGTCCTGCATCGCCTCGGCGAAATAGGCCCAAAGAGCCTGCCAGTCGGGCGCCCCGGCGATCACCGCCGACGCACCGGACGGATAACCGAAAGGAAAATCGAAGCCAGCGAAGACCCGCTTTCCCTCGGCCAGCGAGTCGCGAAAGAACTGCCGAAGCTTCGCCATCGCCGCCGAGCGCGTCGACGGGTTCACCGTCTCGATCAGCCGCGTCTCGCCGCCCTCGCGCTCCGCGAAGCAGATCCAGATCGAATCCTTGCCTGTCGTCGGCGTGTTGGACGCAGACCAGTCGACGATCGCGTAGCGGTCGAAGAGTTGGGTCATGGCGTCCTCGTAGGGTGGTCGGCGGCAGGCGATCGGGTCAAGGAGATCAGACCTTTCTCATCGAGCGCGGTCCCAGCGGATGGTCGGCATGCGGATAGGGATGGTGGTGATGGTCATGCTTCCCGTGGTCATGCCCGTGTTCAGACGGGGAGTGCCCATGGCCGTGATCGTGCGCACCGTGCAAATGATCGTGGCCATCGGCATGACTATGGCCTTGAGCCTGCGTGGAACTGGGCTCTTCCCCATGCGAATGCCCGTCTCCGTGATGGTGATGGTGCTCGTGAGCATGACCGGGCCCATCGGCCTTCGCGCCGGGCACAGGGCCTTCGCCCGGCACCATGCGACACGCGCCGGTACAGACATCGTCGCACAGGACGCAATCGGCCGAGGAGCCGACGCCTTCGACGTGATGGTGATGGCTTTCCTGGGCAAGCCCGACCTCCGCCTCGAAGCCCAGCACCTGCTCGCGGTACTTGCACATCTGGCAGTTCATGTTGTTGGTGCCTTCGACGATCTCCACGAGCCGGTCGACGAAGGTCTCCACCACAAGATCG
Organism: Hyphomicrobiales bacterium; assembly: GCA_038234195.1. GTDB lineage: Bacteria > Pseudomonadota > Alphaproteobacteria > Rhizobiales > Rhizobiaceae > Aurantimonas. The sequence continues at coordinate 4,677 of JBBSUS010000081.1, forward strand.
TGGGCGCCGAGATAGGACGCCTTGAGGAAGCTGATGTCCGAATGGGCAGCCGCGACCAGGTCGGTCTGGTCGTAGATGCGCCGCACCAGGACGCCGGTGAACAGGAAATACGGAAAGACGACGATGCGCTTGTAGCCGAGCCGGGCCGCATGGGTCAGCCCCGGCTCGACCAGCGGAAACGTCACACCCGAATAGACCGTCTCGCCCCAGCCGAAGCCGAGGCCTTCCCACAGCATCCGCATCACCTTCGAAACGTTCGAGTTGGCGTCGGGGTCGGAGGCGCCGCGACCGACGACGACCAGCATCGTGTCGTGCAGGCTGTCGCCCTCACGCCAGCCATTGGCGATCAGGCACTCCTTGATGCGGGCGCCGGCGGCGCGGATCATCTTCAGGTCGATGCCCAGCTCGCGGCCGTATTCGATGCGCAAGCCGTTGGCGGCGGCATAGGTATTGAGCACCGAAGGAATGTCGTTCTTGGCATGGCCAGCTGCAAACAGCATGCCGGGCAGCGCAAGCACGGTCGAGGCCCCGCTGTCCTTCAGCTTGGTCAGGCCCTCGCGGATGACGGGCTTGGCGAATTCCAGATAGCCGTGCTCGATCGGCCAGTCGGGCAGCCGGGCTTTCAGCTTCTCGGCGAGCCCACCGAACTCTTCCATGGCGCCCTTGTCGCGACTGCCATGGCCGCAAAGCATCAAGGCGCGGCCGTTGGGGGCCGGAACCGGACGCGGGCCCGGCGATGCGACGGAACGCCGACGCTCTGCCGCACCATCCTGGCTCTGGCGTATTTCACTGGTCGATTGGGGATCGAGGACTTCGCTCACCGGCCGTCTCCCATTGCGTCGCAAGCCGGAGGCGCGACCGGCATGCGTCCCTCGCCCATCGAAATGGCAGGAGGAAGGCCGGTCGTTTCCGACAGTCGCCGTCTTGGCCCCCGATTGGGTCGGCCGCACCGGCATGGCTTTCAGCCCCTTTCGAAAGGGGCACCGTCGTGGTCGAAGGGTTCAATCAGGAATTCGGCGAAGGGTCAACGCGGCAGGCTTCGCGCGGCAGGCCGCTTCGTTCGCGGCCGTTAGATCATCGCCGTCCACGCGAAAGGCCGCGCCATACGAAAACGACCGCCACGACATCCGCGACGGCCGCCCTTGAACCCCGAGATCGAAACGGCGCGGCGAACGCGAGCCTACTCCGCGATCGCCATCTCGCCCGCCATCGGCTTGGACGTGAACGCCATCGACCGCGACGGCATGCCGCCGACATAGGTCGCGATCTCCGCCATCCGGCGAATGGTGCGCCAATAGACGTCTTCCATCAAAATGTGGGCGAACTCGCCGTTGCGCCCGACGCTGTAGAGGCCGTCGACACCGGTCGAGCGCGCAAAGTCTTCGCGATCGGCCTCGTAGCTTTTCATGTAGACGGGATATGAGATCGGCGTACGCACAATGCCGCTGAGGCCGAGATAGCGGTCCTTGAAGCGTGGATCGATGCGGCAGATGCCGTCGAGGCATCGCTGCGCCAGATCCTCTTCCGACATCGACCAGTATTTGTCACCGACGGTGCAACCGATGTCGAAGGTGATCAGCGTCTTGCCCTCCGGTGCCAGCCACGGCATCGAACGCGGCGCTTCCGTCAACCGGAAGAAGGGCTGCGAGCGATCGGGAATCCACAGCATCGTGTCCGGCAGAAGGTTGCGCCCGGTAAAGCGCAGGTTGACGAACACCATCGGGCGGTAGCGGAATGCCGCTATGCGCTGCAGCGCGTGTGTGCCCTCGACGAGCTTCGACAGGATGTTGACCGGCGCCGTCGAGATCACCGCCGACACGGGGATGGTTTCGCCGCCCGAACGAACTGCCGCGACCCTGCCGTTTTCGACCAGCACCTTCTCGATTGGCGAGTTGAGCCGGATCATGTCCGACACACGCTGCGCCGTCGGCTCGAGCAATCGCGAGATGCCGCCCTCGGGATAGACGTGATAGACGTTGGCCCCTTCCGGCATCGTGCGGGTGTAGCCGTTGCAGACCGCGCGCTTGGTCACCCGCGCGGCGGCCTTGAGGTAAAGCTGCTTGACGATGCCGTTCTGCCATTTCTCGCCGACGGCGGGCGAGAGTTCTTCGGCCTGCGCACCGGACCACGCCTCCACCAGCGGGATCGCGACCTCGCGGGCGAGCGCCTCGCCATAGGCATTACGGAAATAGTCCGCTGCCGAAGCGACGGGGCGTTGCCGCAGCCTTGCACCGAGGGCACTCCTCACCAGCTTCGGCGAACGCAACAGGCCCAGCGGATATCGGTAGCTCCGCGTTCCGAGTTGCACCGCCTCGCCGTAGTGTTCGACCGTGCGACAGTGATCTTCGGCTCCCAGTGATTTGGCGAGACGGTTGCTGACGAAATGCGCGCCGACATCGTAGGTGTAGCCGTCGTCGTCCTTGAAAGACGCGGCCATTCCGCCGATGGCCTGGCCCGCCTCGAAGACGATGGCCGGCAAGCCGCGCCGTCGCAGTTCGTCCGCAGCGGTGAGGCCGGCGATCCCGGCTCCCAGAATGGCGATCGGCTGCATCGTCCCAGTCCTTCTCGAGGCAGCACACGAAACGCGCCCCGCCGGCCACGAAGCGCGGAAACGATCCGGAGACGCTGAAAGCCGCCCCAGGCCAGGGTGGCCAGTCCGCATTCCCGTCCTGCGTGTCCAAGAGGTAACGTTTTCGTGCTTAACCAAACGTCGCAGACACGCAAGTCTTCGACGAAACTTGCAGCCGATGGTTAACCGGCCGTTCCATCGGAGCTGACCAATCCGGGCACCGGCCCGCGCGCCCGTTGTGTCGCTCGTTTGTCGCTTGGCGTTTGTGACACGAGCCCCTATCCAACGCGCCATGACGAAGACACCCGCAATCATGCTGCAAGGCACCGGCTCCGACGTCGGCAAGACCGTGCTTGTCGCCGGCCTCTGCCGGCTGTTTTCGCGCCGGGGCCATACGGTGCGGCCTTTCAAGCCGCAGAACATGTCGAACAACGC
>JBBSUS010000082.1:0-7661 GCA_038234195.1 Hyphomicrobiales bacterium
GCCCGTCGGCGTCCCGAATAGGGTTGTAGGCAAAATCGATGTAGACTTCGGTGGGCTCAGCCTCCGGCTCTTTACGCACGAGAAGGCGCACACCCTCGCCCTGGAACGAACGACCGTCGCGGTACACCGCCTCCATCATTTCCAGATAGCCCTGCCCGGTCATTTCCGGCATCGCTTCGCGCACCGGAAGACCGAGCATCTCGCGGCCTCCGACGAAACGCGAAAAGCTGTCATTGACGAAGCTGAAGATCTGGTCCGGCCCTTCCAGCACCGCGATCATGCCGGGTGCCTGGCGAAACAGCCGGCGAAACTCGGCGCTTTCGGAAGCGGTTTCCTGGTAGGCCTCCTCCACTTCCTGGGCGTGTCGCAACAGTGCCAGCTCGCCCGGAACCGTGGCGAAGGGTAAGGAGCAGGATTCTTTGAGGCGCACCATGTCGGTCACGTCGACCGTGTTCTGGACGACGAACTCGACCTTGCCGTCGTCGCCGGTCAATGGCGTGTGGGTCGCCGTCCAGTAGCGTCGCTCGAAGCCTCCGCCGAGATCGTCGCGCCGCGGAATGTCATAGGGGATGAAGGCGATCGTATCGCTTTCGCCATCGGCGAAGACCGTCTGGATCGACGCCCGCAGGCGGCGACCGCTTTCGCCGTCATTGGGAAACATGTCGAAAAGCTTGTTGCCGATCAACGCCTGGCGCGGGAAACCAACAGCGCCCTCGTAAGCCTCATTGCATGCGACGAACGTGAGCTCGCGATCGATCACCATATGAGGTGATTGCAATGCATCGAAAAGCTTGGCGTAGGACGCATCTCTCATAGGCATCCTCCATTCAGGCCGTCACGCCAAGAAACTCGACGCTTCGCGAAAGCGTCCGTCCGGCATCGGCTCGATGGTGGCATCATGCCCTCTTCAATCATTCGCCAAGTTCAGCATCCCCTTTTTAACTGGGACGCCACACTTGCAGTTCACGGCCCGGGCGAGGTCCAAGTGCCCGAGGACCGCGTCTATAACCACTACGAGCTGCGGAAGCTCACAGAATTTCCCCAACCTAAACGCCAACACACCTTCGCACGAGTGCAGCCGTGCGAAGGTCGTCAGACCATTGCTAGCGACCTGAAACGTATGAACCTTCGTAAGGTTCCATGATTTTTTTCTGGTACTCGGATAGCGTCCCGGAACGCAAGATCCAATGGCCCGCGCGCAACAAGTGAAAGCGTGCAACCGCCTGTCGTGGGTTGCACGCTTTCATGGCTCGATCCTAGCGTGTGAGGCGCTTGTAAGTCGGGCGCTTCGGGTTGACCGACTCGGGGCCGAGGCGACGGATCTTGTCCTGCTCGTAATCCTCGAAATTGCCCTCGAACCATTCGACATGGCTGTCGCTTTCGAAGGCGAGGATGTGGGTGGCGAGCCGATCGAGAAACATGCGGTCATGGCTGATCACCACGGCGCAGCCGGCATATTCCTCCAGCGCATCCTCCAGAGCCGTCAGCGTCTCGGTGTCGAGATCGTTGGTCGGCTCGTCGAGCAGGATGACGTTCGAGCCCGATTTCAGCATCTTGGCGAGATGGACGCGGTTGCGCTGTCCGCCCGAGAGCGTGCCGACCTTCTGCTGCTGGTTCGGGCCCTTGAAGTTGAAGTTACCGACATAGGCGCGGCTGTTCATCTCATATTTGCCGAGCTTCATGATGTCTACGCCGCCGGAAATTTCCTCCCAGACGGTGGAATTCGGAGCGAGGTCGTCGCGGCTCTGGTCGACATAGCCGAGATCCACGGTCTCGCCGATCTCGATCTTGCCCTTGTCGGGCTTCTCCTGGCCTGTGATCATCTTGAACAGGGTCGACTTGCCGGCGCCGTTCGGCCCGATGATGCCGACGATGCCGCCGGCCGGCAGCTTGAAGGACAGATTGTCGATCAGCACCCGGTCCCCGAAGCTCTTGGTGAGATTCTCGACCTCGATCACCTTGTTGCCAAGGCGCTCCCCCGTCGGGATGACGATCTTGCCGTCGGCGGGCTTGCGGTTCTCGGCCGCCTCGACGAGTTCGTTATAAGCCTTGATACGGGCTTTCGACTTGGTCTGGCGGGCCTTGGCGCCCTGCTGGATCCATTCGCGCTCGCGGGTGATCGCGCGCATGCGAGCATCATCCTCGCGACCCTCCTGGGTCATGCGCTTCTGCTTCTTTTCGAGATAGACCGAATAGTTTCCCTCGTAGGGGACGCCCTGGCCGCGATCCAGTTCGAGGATCCAGCCGGTCACGTTGTCGAGGAAGTAGCGATCATGGGTGACCATCAGGACCGAGCCCTCGTAGTCCCTTAGATGTTTTTCGAGCCACAGGATCGTTTCGGCGTCCAGGTGGTTTGTCGGCTCGTCGAGCAGCAGGATATCGGGCTTCGACAGGAGCAGCTTGCACAGGCCGACGCGGCGCTTCTCGCCGCCCGAGAGCGGAGCGATCTCGGCGTCGGCCGGCGGGCAACGCAGCGCGTCCATCGCCATCTCGACCTGGTTCTCCAGATCCCAGAGGTTCTGGGCGTCGATGACGTCCTGAAGCTTCGCCCCCTCCTCCGCCGTCTCGTCGGAGTAGTTCATCATCAGTTCGTTGTAGCGATCGAGGATCGCCTGCTTGTCGGCTACGCCGAGCATCACGTTCTCGAAGACGGTCTTCGTCTCGTCGAGATGCGGCTCCTGGGCAAGATAGCCCACCGTCGCGCCCTCTGCGGCCCAGGCCTCACCGGTGAACTCGGTGTCCTCGCCCGCCATGATCTTCAGAAGCGTCGACTTGCCGGCACCGTTAGGCCCGAGAATGCCGATCTTGGCATCGGGGTAGAATGAAAGGTGGACGTTATCGAGGACCTTCTTGTTGCCGTAGGCCTTCGAAAGTCCGGACATGTGATAGATGAACTGGCGTGCCATGGCGCGCGGCTGCTCCGTCTTGGATAATGATGAGAAAGAAGTTGCGCCGTTCCTAGGCGCTTGGCGGCTGCGGTGCAACGTCTGCTCTCTGCAGCGGGTTCGATGAAGGAGACTTTCCTCATGTCAGTCGCTCTGATCGTCGGGGTCGGCGACGGCCTTTCGGCCTCTCTCGCCCACGCCCTTTTCGCTCGCGGCCACGCCGTCGTGCTGGCGGCGCGAGATACCCAAAAGCTCGCGAGCCTCGCTGTGGAGACGCGCGCCACGTGCGTTGCATGCGACGCCGTCAAGCCGGACCACGTCGCGAGGCTGTTCGACACGGTGGACAGGCTCGGCGGCGATCTCGCGGTTGCGATCTACAATCCGTCGGCGCGGGTGCGCGGGCCGATCGTCGATCTCGATCCCGCCGACGTCAAGAACGCGATCGATGTCACGGCCTACGGCGCCTTTCTGGTCGCGCAGCAGGCTGCGCGGCGCATGCTGAAATCCGGCTCCGGAAGCATATTATTGACCGGCGCGTCGGCCGGCGTGAAGGGATTTGCTCAATCGGCACCCTTTGCCATGGGCAAGTTTGCCCTTCGGGGCCTGGCCCAGTCGATGGCCCGTGAACTGCACCCGCAGAACATCCATATCGGCCACGTCGTGATCGACGGCGGCATTTGCAATCCGGGCCGTACCGAACCGGCGGACAGGCCGGACTCGATGCTCGATCCGGACGCGATCGCGGCAAGCTATATGGCGCTGATCGACCAGCCCCGGTCGGCATGGTCCTGGGAAATCGAGGTCCGCCCGTTCGTCGAGAACTTTTGACAGATCACCGCTAAGCGACGTCGCTGTTTGCTCGATCGTCGCGGGCTCACTGATTCCCCGCGGCGTCGACGATGCCGTCGGCGCAGCCATGGGAGCGCGGCAGGCCGGCGGCAATCATCCTGGACAAATCGGTTCCGGACGTCGCGGAGCGTCCGAGTGCTATCCGCAACTCAGTGATGATGCGCCGGCCATCGTCATCGGCACATTCGATTTCCACCTTGCGGCCGGCACCGCCGCCGAACGCATCATCGAAGGCCGACCGGATCGTGCCAGATGTGAGCCGCGTCCCGACCGAGCGAGCAAACAGCCTTGCGACTGCAGAACCGTTCAAGGCATCGATCAAACCGACCGCATCGGCGAAAAAGCGCTCCGGGTCGGCGCCATAACACGTGCCGTGACGCAACCATTCGTGCCGATCGAGGGCGGATTGGGCACCCGGCATGACCCGTTCGATGTCGCGGCGAGTGTCGGCGCTCAAGCGCGGCGCCGGCAGGCGTCGCCAGGGGCCGTTACGATCGGCAGCAACAAGATCAGACGAGACGCCGCAATATTCGTTGCCGCGCGGCTGGGGCCAGAAGCCGTGCAGGGCAAACCCGTCGGTGTCGGAAGCGCGCTGCGTGGTTCGACAGTCGCGGCTGTTCGGGCGCCCTTCGCAAAAAGCCGGATGCCAGCTTGCCGCGAGGATGTATTGCCCGGCGGGGACGATCGATGGGCGGCGACCGGTGATCGCTCCAGTGTTTCCAGGCGGTCTTGGGTTTGCGCTTGCGACATCCGAGAACCCCGCTCCCGAAAGCGCATCCGCCAGAGCGCCGCGTCCATCAGAACGTTCGGCTTCAGGACCGATCGTGCGGGAAGATCGGGGCGGCAGGGAATGCCTCGCCCCCTCGGCCGTCTTCACCTCCGTTGAATTTTGCGCCGTCACGGCGCCGGTCTCGACCCGGCCGCAGCCGATCGCCACCCAACGCCGCTGCGGCTCGGCACCCGGAAACTCGATGTAATAATGCGTCGCCCGGTCGCTGTTGCGTCCGATCAGGGTGTAGGTGCGGCCGGGATCTGTGCTGACGGTGCCGGGATTGCTTTTTTGCTTGATGGATTGGAGCGCGGGACAGCGAGCCTCGGCGACGAAGCGACCGGACATGGCGATCTGCGCCGAGGCTGGCGCTGAATGGATCAGCGCTGACAAAAACGATACGGCAAGCGCACCGGCGAGACTGCAGAGGATGGATCGCGATCGTCCGCTTATGACCACCTTTTGCCCTCTCCATGAGTGCGATTGCGCCCTTCGTCGCGAGCCAGCGAACGGTTCATTCGAAATCCGGCATTGTTCGGTCCTGCAGTCTTCCACGCTGTCGCGCCTCGTTTTCCTTGACCCCAAACTCCGAGCATCCAAAAGCGTGAGAGATATGTCCGGAAACGGATGCGGTTTCCGTTCGCGTTGTTCGCCCAGAAACGCGGTGGCATGTTCGGCAAGCTGTTATCGTTCGGAAGAATGTCCTCAAGGAGATTTGTTGCAGCAATGAACAGGTTCACACTTAGAAGCCCAAGCGGCGCGTCTCTCAACGTCGGATTTCGCGAGGCTGAAACCAACGATCCGGCTTCGGTTCGCGGCACGGTGCTCATTTTTCACGGCCTCGCCGAACACTCGGCCCGCTACGCCGCGCTGGCCGATCTTCTGGCCGGACGAGGCTTCGATGTCTACGCCCACGACCATCGTGGCCACGGCAAGACTGAGGCGCCGGACGCACCTCTGCGACGCTTCGCCAGGACAAACGGCGCAGAAGCGGTGCTGGCCGATTGCCGAGCCGTCCACGAAGATGCGTTGGAGCGGCATCCCGACAAGCCGATCGTTGTCCTGGGCCATTCGATGGGCGGACTGATCGCGTTGAACTATGCTGAACGCTTCGGGTCCGAACTGGCCGGGGTCGCGGTCTGGAACGCCAATTTTCGCACCGGTGCGGCCGAGCGGATCGGACGGTTGGCGATGAAGGTCGAGAAGGCACTCAAGGGTTCGGATGTTCCGAGCGCCCTTCTGCAGCGGGCGACCTTCGACGCTTGGGCGAAATCGGTCTCGCCAAGGCGAACGCAATTTGACTGGCTTTCCCACGACGCGGCCGCGGTCGATGCCTATATCGCCGATCCGCTTTGCGGCTTTTCTCCCACCCTTTCGATGATGGAGGATATCCTCGCGCTGGTCTTCCACGGCGGTTCGCAAGCAGGTCTCGACGCCCTGCCCGCTGGACTGCCGGTGCATCTGCTCGGCGGCGGCCAAGATCCCGCCACCGACAACGCCCAAGGCGTGCGCTGGCTCGACAGGCGCTTGCGCGAGACCGGCCACAAAGACGTGACGCTGACCATCGTCGAGGGCGCGCGCCACGAAACGCTCAATGAGATCGAATCCTACCGCAGCCAAGCGATCAGCGCGCTGACGGCCTGGCTCGATCGCATCACGAACAGCTCACTGCACTGAACCCGCGCGAAAGAGAGGCTGTCGGCGATGCCAACCGACAGATCCCCCCGGGCAAGAATCGCCCGCGATCATCCATCGCCGGCATCGATCGCGGTTTCGGATTGTGGCCCGCTTCCAGCTGCTGGCGAAGCCTCGGCGCCCGGCATTTTCGACGGAACCGGCCTTGGCGGTGCCGGTGGTCCGACGAAACTCGCATCGTCCGGCAACGGCCGCACAAGGCGATAGGAGACGAGTTCGTCTTCGGTGAGAACGTAGAGACTGTCGGCCGGGGTCTGCATGGCCTTGATCCAGATCGCCGGATCGACTCCCATCTGCGCCAGCAACTCCTGGCAGCGGGCGATCGTCTCCTGGATGTCGGCGATCGAGCGGTCGACATCAGGCGTGAGCGAAACACTGGCGGTGGTCGGCACCGCATACACCTGGTGCACGCCGACCCAGGCGTCCTTCCCGGCATGCCGCGTCAGACCACCAGCCAACATCAGTGGACAGGCCGATGCGCAATAGCCGTCGGCTGGAACGAAGGTGGAGATCCGTCGCTCGCGCACCAGCCTTGCCATTTCGATCGCATCGTCGACGGATCCGCCCGGCGAGTGCAGGTAGAGTTTGCGGATGCGATCGCGTAGCCGTGCCCCCTTGGCTGCCGGCTCGCCGTTACCATCTGCTTCCGGCGAGGTCGCCGGATTGCCGGCCGGATCGCTGTCCTCCAGGAAACGCTGGAACTTGGCGGCCGTACCGGGCTCGATGGTGCCGACTGCCGATACCGCACCGCCCCCGGCACTGACGAAGCGCATCGGGTCCGCCATCGCCCCGGCCTCGAGCGGGCCGGCGATACCCGGAAGCACCGGCTCGCCGCGGTCCGGTCCGACTGGAATGGTCTTCGGCAGATAGGGCCGGATCTGATCGCCGGGCCGAGGCCGCGCCAGTGGCATGGGCTCCGTCCGGGTGAGACGCTCGTTATCGTCGGCAATGCCGACGCGCTCGCGATAATCGGTGATGATCGTGAAGGCCGAAAGACCGAGCAGCGCGACAAAGACGAAGCGGAGGAAAAAACCGTCCGGCAGCCGATCAAGAAACCGCACGAACCGGCCCGGCGAGGCCTCGTCGCCGATCAAGACCGGCTCGCGGCAATATCTCGAGCGCGACCGCGGGCTTGATCGACGTGGCGGACGACTAGCCGCCAGGTGTGAGGCTGCGCGCGCATCCCGGATTGCCCCTTCACATCGCCAGGCTCAGCGCACGACTGTCTTGGGAAAGGGCGTTGGACCGCCCGGCGCATTGACCTGCACGATTTCCCCTTCGTGCACATCCGTCGAGCCGCCGGAATCCGCGCTGTATCCGCGTCGCCCGCCCTCTTCGGTTTCGTCGACACGCTCGTGAGTTCCAAGATCGGTCTCCGCCAGGCGCAGCTTCTTCTGGATACGGATCGCCCGCATCAGTTCGGCCGCGCTCATGTCGCCGATCTCCATCTCGAACGAGGTGGA
>JBBSUS010000083.1:0-7659 GCA_038234195.1 Hyphomicrobiales bacterium
AATGACAGGGCGATGAGCGCCACCGATATCGAAGACAGGCCCGGTTCGATCGCGGCCGCCGACCATCGGAATGGCGTCAGCGAGCGGCTGAAGGCCGGGCTTGCCGCGGTCGGACTGGACCCGCAGCGCTTCATCTTTGCCGTCAACATCGCGCTCGCCGCGATCCTGGCTCTGTATTTCGCGTTCCTGGTCAACCTGCCGAACACATTCTGGGCGCTGCTGACCATTCCGCTCGTCATGAAGCAGCAGTCGGGCATGACGGTCTGGCGCTCGCTTGCCCGCTTCACCGGCACGATGATCGGAGCACTGGTTGGCCTCCTCTTCGTCTCGGTTTTCGCGCAGGACGGGCTGACGATGATCGTCGCCTTGTCGCTCTGGCTGCTGGCGACCGGCATTCTCGCCCGCTTCGAAGTCGGCATCGATGCATACGCCTACGGGGTCGCGGGGCTGACGACGCTGATCATCACCATGGACACCGGACCCGCGGCGGACTTGGCGTATACCTACGCCGTTTCGCGCACGACCGAGACGGTGATCGCCATCATCGCAGGCTTTACCGTGGTGCTCGTGGTTTTTCCGCAATCGATCATCCCGACGCTGAAGACCAGCATCGCCCGGGCGCGCGAAAAGGTGTTCGATGTCGCGAAGGCGTCCGTCTCGCAGGGCGAGGAGCCGTCGACGGGCCTGCGTCGCGACGTTGCTGCAAGTCTGCGCGAGGCGTTCACCAACCTGCGGGCCTGGCGCTTCGAAACGGCGCCCGACAAGAGCGGTCTTTCGCGGCTTCGCTCCCAGACCAGCCTCTTGGCACGGGTTACCGCAGCCGCAGAAGCCCTGACCTTTGTCACCACCCCCTACCGCGAGGACGACACGCCGCCGGCCAAGGTCGAGGCGGCGCGGGCCAGGCTCCAGGCCCTGATCGAGGCGGTCCCGACCGACGAGCATTCCGTCGCGGTCGCCATCGAACACGCTGACGAGCTGCAGGCCTTCGCGAGCGATATCCGCGAACACGCCGATCATTCGGCCCTGGCCGACCATCCGACGGCGGAGCGGCTGGAGGAGGTCTCGGCGCTGTTCCGCATGGTCGATCTCGCCGAAACGCTGGTGGCATTCCTGCAGGCGGAATCGGCCGTTCTCGACCCGCGCCGGCCTTACGAAGAAATTCCGCCGGCCAGCACACGCTATGTCGACCTCGTCGCGGCGATCCAACTCGGTCTGCGCCCGGCACTCGCCTTCTTCGCCCTCGCCCTCTTCTGGATTTTCTCCGGCTGGGGCAATGGCCGCATCCTGGCGCTCATCACCGGGGCGCTGTCGCTGCTGATCCCGACGATCGCGCCACGCGCCATGATGCCGGCGGCTGGCAAGAAGATCGGACTGGGCTTCGTCACGATGGTGCCGGTGGCGCTGCTGTTGATGGCGGTCCTGCCCTCCATGCAGTCCTTCTGGGGGTTTGCGCTCACCATGGGAGCGGTGATCTTCGTCCTCTTCTACATTTGCGGCGAGCAGCAGAACCTGCCGTTGGCGATCGGTGGTACGGTGATGCTGGCGATCGGCCTTCAGCCCACGAACCTGCAGGTCTACGATCCGTTGAGGCTGATCAACGCGGGCGCGACGCTGGCGCTGATGCCGGTGGCCTTCATCGTCTCGGTCAATCTGTTGTTTCCCAATACCGCGGAGCGAGTGCGGCGGCACCTCAGGCGCGGCACCGACGATCTTCTCGCGAAGGCCGCGAGGAACGCCATTCCGCGTGTCGATTTTCTTGCCCAGAGCATCGATCTCCTCGCTGATTACGGCGGCGATCTCGACATGGACATCGCCGCCAACCGCCACCATGTGGAACGGGCCCGCGGCGCGACGCAGGTCGGGCTCGAGCTCTACGCCATCCGCCGGATCGCTGGCGTGAAGACTGCGGACGATCTCTGCAGGAGCCTTTCGGACGCGGCCATAGCGGCCTCGAGGAAGCGGCGCGACGACGATCCGGCGGCCGAGTTCGATGCGGTCGTGGCCGTGGCGGACAGGGCCTGCAAGGCGATTTCCGAAACCGACGCGCCGGAGCGCCTGGTGCATCACCGCGTCGCGATGGCGAGCGAACTCGTCGGCGCGATGATCACGCAGCGTCGACTGGCGCTGCCCGGCGGCGATCGATGAACGGGACGGCGGACCGATGATCCACGAGACGCAAGTCCTCGGGCTGTTCTTCCCCTCGATGGTTCTGTGCGCCGTGATCGCCAGTGCGCTCTGGTTCGCCGTCGATTTCGCCTTCGTGCGCCTGTCGGTCTGGCGCTTGTTCTGGCACCCGCCGCTAGCGCGGCTGGCGCTCTATTTCGCGCTGTTCGGGATCGTTTCGACGCTCTATCCGAATTTTTAGATCCGAAGGCGCATGCGCCGTCGCCCACCCCTCCGGGTCGACGTGCCCCGAGCCGTCATGTCAAAGGCCATTTTCCCGTGATCGTCGTCCGCCTTCTCTTCACTGCCCTGCTCGTCGTTCTGGCGGTGTTCGCCGTCAGCACAGTCTGGACAAACTATTTCGAAGCGCCGTGGACGCGCGATGCCCAGGTGCGTGCCGACATCGTGATGGTGGCGCCGCGCGTCTCCGGTCCGGTCATCGAACTGAACGTCGCCGACAACGAGGTGGTCAAGAAGGGCTCGGTGATCATGACGATCGACCCTTCGGACTATCAGCGGGCCGTCAGGGAGGCCGAGGCGAATGTCGCCGAAGCGCAAGCTACGGCTGATCTCCAGGGGCAACAGGCGGCACGTTACTCGAAGCTCGACCAACGCGATTCCGGCGCCGTCGCCGATGTCGAGATCGCCAACGCCAAGCTGCAGGCGCAGTCGGCGGAGGCATCCCTGCAGGCCGCCAAGGTTCAGCTCGAAACCGCCAAGGTCAATCTGTCGCGCACCACCATCACCTCACCCGCCGACGGCTACGTCACCAATCTGCTGGTCGACGTCGGTGATTACGCCACCGCAGGAACGTCGCTCCTGGCCATCGTCGACCAGAACTCCTTTCGCATCGAGGCCTTCTTCATGGAGACCAAGCTGCCGTCGATCCCGGTGGGCGCGGCGGCGCGGATCAGGCTGATGGCCGGCGGGCCGATCCTGACGGGGAAGGTCGAGGGCATCGCCCGTGCGATCTTCAACGGTCAGAACACCTCGCAGGCCTTGCTGCAGAGCCCCGAGCCATCCTTCCAGTGGATCCGGCTCGCCCAGCGCATTCCGATCCGGATCAGCATCGACCAGCGGCCGAGTAACTTCCCGCTCGTGTCGGGCCAGACCGCGACGGTAATCCTGGAAGGGGCGAGCGACGCCTCGCCGCAGTGGATGCTGGGGATCGGCCGCTTCGTCGACCGATTGTTCGGCTGGAACGAGGTCGGCACCGGCGATACCGTGGCGCCGAACCCGCAGCCGACGCCACCCGCGCAGCCTTTGCCGCAAAATTGACGGAGGCTTTCGCCAACGGTCAGGCTTTTGCCTCGAAGCGGGCCGGGGTGCATGATCGCGCTGTGCGAGGGGTGCCAAAACGCTTGCCGGCGACGGGCCGCGTCGCAAACCGTCTGGCCTTTCGGCGCGGGCCGTTCCAAGATTCGACAGTGCCTTTGCCGGGCGAAGTCCGCGATCGCACGCCAGGAGACGTTCATGTCCGTCAGCTTCTTCGAGCTCTTCAAGATCGGCATCGGGCCGTCCTCGTCCCACACGGTCGGGCCCATGTGGGCGGCGCGGCGCTATCTCGACCGGCTCGAAGCCCGTGGCCTTAAGGCCGGCGTCTCCCGCGTGACCGTGACGCTCTACGGCTCGTTGGCGCTGACCGGCATCGGCCATGGCACCGACAAGGCGGTCATGCTGGGGCTCGCTGGCCTCAAGCCCGACACGCTCGATCCCGACGATGCCGAGGAGCTTTATTCCTACATCAAGGACCAGGGCGAATTGCAACTCGACCGGGGCCGGCGGGTGCCGTTCCGCGAGGGCGAGGAACTGATCTATCTGAAGCGCGAGCGGTTGCCGCACCATTCCAACGGCATGCGCTTCACCGCCTATGGCGAAGATGGCGCCGAGATCGACACGGCCGACTATTATTCAGTCGGCGGCGGCTTCGTCATGTCGGCCGAAGACGCGGCCGGCGAGGCGCCGGTGCTGACCAATGCGCGCGCGCCTTTCGAATTCAACTCGGGTGATCGGCTGCTGGAAATCTGCGAGGCGGAAAACCTGTCGATCGCCGAGATCGTCCTGACCAACGAGGAGACCTGGCGTTCGAAGACCGAAATCCGGGCCGGAATCCTGGCGATCCGCGACGTCATGCTGGATTCGATCGAACGCGGCTGCCGAATGGACGGCATCCTGCCCGGCGGACTCAAGGTGCGCCGCCGCGCCAAGCACCTGCACAACGAGCTCCTAAAGCGACCCGAGCGGGCGCTGCGCGATCCGCTGACGACGCTCGACTGGGTCAATCTCTACGCGCTCGCCGTCAACGAGGAGAACGCGGCGGGCGGCCGCGTCGTCACGGCGCCGACCAATGGCGCGGCCGGCGTGATCCCTGCCGTGCTCGCCTATTACGAGCGCTTCGTCCATTCGTCGAACGACGATGGCGTCGTCGCCTTCATGGCGACGGCGGCGGCCATCGGCGCGCTCTACAAGCAGAACGCTTCGATCTCAGCGGCCGAGATGGGCTGTCAGGGCGAGGTGGGCGTTGCCTGTTCGATGGCGGCCGGCGGCCTGTGTGCTGTCCTGGGCGGCTCGCCCCGACAGGTCGAAAACGCCGCCGAAATCGCGATGGAGCATAATTTGGGTCTCACCTGCGATCCGATCGGCGGTCTGGTGCAGATCCCCTGCATCGAGCGCAACACCATGGGCGCGGTGAAGGCGATCAATGCGGCGCGTCTCGCGCTGAAGGGCGACGGCACGCATTTCGTATCCCTCGACAACGTCATCGAGACGATGCGCCAGACCGGCATCGACATGAGCGAGAAGTACAAGGAAACGGCGCTCGGGGGCCTCGCCGTCAACGTCACGCTCTGTTGAGAGGCTGGCAGTGGCGCCCTCGATCCGAGATACTGCAGAAGGCCAGCGCCTGTTTGGAAAGGACGCCGGCGCCGCGTGGCGGCGCTGGGGACCGTATCTGTCCGACCGCCAGTGGGGCACTGTGCGCGAGGACTACAGCCCCGGCGGCGATGCTTGGGACTATTTTCCGCACGAGCATGCCCGTAGCCGCGTGTATCGCTGGGGTGAGGACGGCATTGCCGGCTTTTGCGACGAAGACATGCGCTGGTGCCTGTCACTGGCGCTGTGGAACGGCGCCGACCCGATCCTGAAGGAGCGCTTCTTCGGACTGACCAACGAAGAGGGAAATCACGGCGAGGACGTCAAGGAACTCTACTACCATCTCGATGGACTTCCGAGCCATGCGCTGATGCGGATGCTCTACAAATATCCGCAAGGCGCCTTTCCCTACGACGATCTTCTGGCTGAAAACGCCCGGCGCGGGCTGGACGACCCGGAATACGAGCTCCTTGATACCGGGACCTTTACCGAGAACCGGTATTTCGACGTCGAGATCACCTATGCGAAGGCTGCGCCGGACGATCTCCTGATGACCGTCCGCGTCGTCAATCGCGGGCCGCAAGCGGCAACGCTCCATCTGCTGCCGCAGCTCTGGGCGCGAAACCTGTGGTCCTTCGGGCGCCAGGAGGGCGGACGGCCGGAACTGGTGGCGACGAGCGAGACGATTGTCCTGGCCACACATCCGGACCTGCCGGACTACGAGCTCCACGTGGAGCCGGGTGCGACGCTCATCTTCTGCGACAACGAAACGAACGACGCGCGGCTGCACGGTGACGCGCCCAAGGGTTTTCCCAAGGACGCCTTTCACGATCGGGTGGTGGCGGGATGCGAGACGGCGGTGAATCCTTCGCGCCGCGGCACCAAATGCGCCGCCTGGCACCGCTTCGATCTCGGTCCCGGCGAAGAGCGAAGTGTGCGGCTGCGGTTTCGTAAGGCAGGTATTTCCGAAGATGCTGGCGCGCCTTTTGCCGATTTCGACGCCGTGCTGGCTGCCCGCAACAGCGAAGCCGACGCCTATTATGGGGCGCTCCAGGCGCAGATTCCGGATCCCGAACGACGGCACGTGCAGCGACAGGCGCTGGCCGGGCTGTTGTGGTCGAAGCAGTTCTACGGCTACGACATCCGCGAGTGGCTGGCCGGCGATCCGGGCGAGCCGCCGCCGCCAAAGGCGCGTTGCAGCATGGATGGCCGCAACACCGACTGGCGGCATGTGCGGGCCAACGATATCATCTCGATGCCGGATACCTGGGAATATCCCTGGTTCGCCTCCTGGGACCTCGCGATGCAGGCGCTGCCCTTCGCGCTGATCGATCCGGGTTTCGCCAAGGACCAGCTGCTGCTGCTGTGCCGCGATCGCTACATGCATCCGAGCGGGCAGGTGCCGGCCTACGAATGGGATTTCTGCGACGCCAACCCGCCGCTGCAGGCGATGGCGGCGCTGCGGGTCTACGAGATGGACGCGGCGCTGACCGGCCGGAAGGACCGGGCGTTTCTGGAGGAGATGTTCCAGCGCCTCACCATCAATTTCACCTGGTGGGTCAACCGCAAGGATGCCGAAGGGCGCAATCTCTTTCAGGGTGGTTTCCTCGGCCTCGACAACATCGAGATCATCGACCGCTCCAAGCCCTTGCCCGACGGTTGGCACATCAGTCAGTCGGACGGCACGGCGTGGATGGCGGCCTATGCGCTGCATCTCATGGCCATCGCCACGGAGCTTGCGAAGGACAATCCGGTCCATGAAGGACTGGCGGCGAAATTCTTCGAGCATTCCCTGCTGATCGCCGCGGCGGCGGCAGAGAGTGGCGGCCTTTGGGACGAGACCGACCAGTTCTACTACGACCGTCTCGACGGCCCCGATGGAAAGATGCTGCCCTTGAAGGCCCGATCGCTGGTCGGGCTGATCCCGTTGTGTGCGGTGACACTTCTCGACGACAGGGTGCTTGAACAATTGCCGCGTTTTGCCGATCGCGTCGGCTGGTTTGCTGAGCATCGCCGGGACCTCTGCGACCTCGTCTCGCGCTTCCGCGAACCGGGCGCAGGCGGCACGCGGCTGTTTTCCATGGTGCGCGCCCACCGCATGCGGATGCTGCTGGCGCGAGTGCTCGACGAGACCGAATTCCTTTCACCACATGGCCTCCGCGCGGTCTCGAAGGTCTATGAGGCGCACCCCTTCACGATCGACGTGTTCGGGGCGGAGGAAACCTTGCCCTATTGGTCCGCCGAATCGCGCTCGCGCCTGTTCGGCGGCAATTCCAACTGGCGCGGTCCTGTCTGGATGCCGATCAACTATCTCCTTGTCGACGCGTTGCGGCGCTTCGCGCGGTTCTACGGCGATGGGCTTACGGTGGCGTGTCCCGGAGCGGGTACGCAGCACGATGCTACCGATGCATCGGGGGGCAGGGCGGAACGGTCTTTGGCCGAGGTTGCCGACATGCTGTCGGAGCGGCTGATCGGCCTGTTCTTGCCTGATGCGGCCGGCCATCGCCCGGTGCATGGCGGCGTGGCGGCCTATGCCGACGATCCGGCGTTCCGCGATCTCGTCCTGTTCTACGAATATTTCGACGGTGATACCGGCCGCGGCGTCGGCGCATCGCACCAGACCGG
>JBBSUS010000084.1:0-7620 GCA_038234195.1 Hyphomicrobiales bacterium
AAGCCTATGAGGAGGCCGCACGCGATCTCGGCGCCACGCCCTGGCAAGGGTTCGTGCATGTGGTGCTGCCGATGATCGCGCCCTTCCTGATCGGCATCGCGCTGTTCGGCTTCACCCTGTCCTGGGACGAGATCGCCCGCTCCAGCCAGACCATGGGTGCCACCAACACCCTGCCGCTCGAACTCGCCGCGCTGACGACGACGGTCACGACGCCCGAAATCTATGCGCTGGGCACTTCGGTGACGGCGGTCTCCTTCACGGTGATCTTCGTCACCCTCGGCCTGTTTGTCTGGGCCCAGAAGCGGCGCGAGCGCCGCGGCCGAGCCCATAGCGAAGACAGCGTCGGCTGACGGAAGACATCATGCGAATCGCCGTCGTCAATCCCAACGCCACACAGTCGATGACCGCAACCATCGCCGCCGCCGCACGACGCGCAGCTTCGGCTGGAACCGAGATCGTCGCATTGACCAACGAATCCGGCCCGGCCTCGATCGAGGGTCCGGTCGACGGTGCATTGGCCGTGCCCGGCCTCCTGGCGCTGATCGCAGCAGCCGAACGGGACGGCGCCAGAGCCTGTGTCATCGCCTGCTTCGATGACACGGGCATCGATGCCGCACGCTCTATCGCAAACGGTCCGGTGATCGGGATTGGCGAGGCGGCAGCGCATGTCGCGAGCCTTGTGTCACGGCGCTTTTCGGTCATCACCACGCTGGCCTGCTCGGTGCCGATCCTTGAGGACAATCTGAAGCGCAGCGGACTTCATGAGATGTGCGGCCGGGTGCGGGCTTGCGAGATCCCTGTTCTGGCCCTTGAAGCCGATCGGGATGCGGCCAATGCCAGTATTTCCGCCGAGATCGCCGCAACGATCGTCGAGGACGGCGCCGAGGCGATCGTGCTCGGCTGCGCCGGCATGGCGGAGTTCGCCGCCTCGCTGGCCAAGGCGCATGGACTGCCGGTGATCGAAGGCGTCGGGGCGGCGATCAAGCTCGCCGAAGCGCTTGTGGCGCTGGGCACAACAACCTCGAAGCGGGGCGCCTACGCGCCGCCACGCGGTAAGGCTGGCGGTTTTACGCCCGACTGAATGGAACGCCCGCGCTCGCCCCAAGCAAGCGCCCCGCCCTTGCTTGCACCGTTCGTGGCTGGACTGTTTCCAGCCAGTTGCGCGACGCGGATGTATGGCAAGCCCCCCAACGATCCAACAGATCGTTCAAGTCTGGCTCATGTCGTCGTTCTGATCTCGACAGACCGCTTGATTCCTGCTATCGGCCTGCGTCTTTAAACAGCAACGTGCGGCGTTTCGACGACGCGGTGCAACAACTTTGGCCAATGGCAAGGAACGGGTTCCCCAGTGCTGGTAGATGTACGCGACAACAATGTCGACCAGGCGCTTCGCGCGCTGAAGAAGAAGATGCAGCGCGAAGGGATCTTCCGCGAAATGAAGATGCGCGGCTTCTTCGAGAAGCCCTCGGAGAAGCGCGCGCGTGAAAAGGGCGAGGCCGTTCGCCGCGCCCGCAAGCTGGCCCGCAAGCAGGCCCAGCGCGAAGGCCTCGTGCCTGGCGGCCGCAGCCACTGAGACCATTTCGGGCGGCATGGATCGTCCGAAATTGCGCCCTTTCGGCAACGCTCGTCGCGTCATGACCACGGACACGTCCAATCGTGACGGTCGGGCTTGACGCGCCGTGGTTTCGGCTCGTTTCATCTTTAGCGAAGGCGGCGACGGCTCTGGCCCGCCGCCTTTTCGTTTATCGGTTTCCCTCGTCGGCGGTTTGCGGTGCAACGCCAATGACATGGCGGGAACGAGGACTTCCCCTGACGGGGGCATCAGTCCGATGCCTTTGAAGGGTGGGACAGCTTCGCACCGGACCACCACGCTAGGATGGCGAGGCCATTTCGGGGCGAGACGTACGCCGTCTTTTCGTGTGGCATCCGAAGCCACGCACAGCTGCCAATTCGGAGCATCAGGCGCCGAACCGTTCGAACCGAATTTTATTGGGAACCCGATTTCGATGCCGCACTTCCAGAGCCTTTCCGCGATGCGCCTCCCCCTCTCATGGTCGGCGGCGCTCGTGCCGACGCCCCCGACCGCGCGCGTCGCCGCGGGGCTCGTCCTCGCCGGCCTGCTGGGAGCCTGCCAGAGCGGACCCGACGCACCGCTCGTGCAGGCGATCTCGCTCGACAAGAACCAGGGCCTGGAACAGAACATCGCCTCGCTGACCCAGACGGTGAACGCCAATCCGCAGAGCCCGGAGGGCTACAATGTCCGCGGCACCGCCTACGGCCGCGCCGGCAACTACAAGGCCGCAATCCAGGATTTCTCGACCGCGATCCAGCTCGACCCGAATTTCTACCAGGCCTATGCCAACCGGGCGCTGATCTGGCGCCAGACGAGCCAGCCGCTGAAGGCCGTCGAGGACTACAATCGCGCCATCCAGATCAATCCGAACTACGATGCGGCCTATATCGGTCGCGGCAACGTCTACCGCATCGCAGGCCGCAACCGCGACGCGCTGGCCGACTTTCAGAAGGCGATCGACCTCAACACGACCGATCCGCGCGCCTATCACAATCGCGGGCTGCTCTATCAGTTGGACGGCCAGCACAAGCAGGCGATCGAGGATTTCTCGACGGCGATCTCGCTGGATGCCCGGGCGCCCGAGCCCTATTCCGGCCGCGGCGTCTCCTATCTGGCGCTCGGAGACGAAGAAAACGCCTTCACCGACTTCAACACTGCGCTGCGTCTCGACAACTCCAAGGCCGAGTACTGGACCAACCAGGGCCTCGTCTACGAGCGTCGAGGCAATCGCAGCAAGGCAGCCCAGTCCTATTCGCGCGCGGCCCAGCTCGATCCGAACTACCAGCCGGCCAAGGATGGCCTCTCGCGCACCCGCGGCGCGGCCTGATCCTCGCAAACGCATCGACTGCCCCGTAGGCCGCCTTTTTTCGGCGTGCGGGTCGGTCGGCTCTGTCGGCCATGTGGGTCAGCCCTTTGGGTCAGCCGTTTCGAACGGCAACCGTCTCGCTCCTTAACATTTCGTCACGGAACGCAACGCCAGCCCAACGGTTGGTGCGGCGACGGGGACACCGTATCAAGGACTGACAAACATGACCCACATTCTTTCCAAACTCGCCATCGCGGCCGCTTTTGCTGCCGCACCCTTCGCCGTCTCGAGCGCTTCGGCGGCCGATATCGGCTTGCTCGGCTGCCACAGCGACGGCTCGACCGGATTCATCATCGGCTCGTCGGATACGCTGGTCTGCGAATTTTCGCCTGCTGGTGACGGCCCGCGCGAAATCTACGCCGGCACGCTCAACAAGTTCGGGCTCGACATCGGTGTCACGGGCCGCACCACAATGCAGTGGGCGGTCGTTTCCGCAGGCACCAGCCCCTATCAGCCCAACAGCCTGGCCGGCACCTACAGCGGCGGCCAGGCCAGCGCGTCGGTCATCGTCGGCGGTGGTGCCAATGTGCTGGTGGGCGGCGGCGACAGCGGCCTGACGCTGCAGCCCGTGAGCATCCAGGAACAGGAAGGCATCAACGCCGCCCTCGGCGTCGCCAAGCTGACGCTGGTTGCCGGCCAGCCGGTCGTTACCGGCCAGGAGAAGGCCCCGGTGGCCGTCGAACAGGTAGCACCGGGCACCGTCGTTCCGAAGTAAGAAAAGCGCTCGGCGCACAAGCGAAAGGCCCGGTTGGTTTTCCCAGCCGGGCCTTTTTCATGAGGTGCGCCAGCACCGCCGGTAAGGCGTGAGCGCTACGCCTCCAGTGCCTTGACGATCTCCTCGACCATCTTCTTGGCGTCGGAGAAGAGCATCATCGTGTTGTCCTTGTAGAACAAGGTGTTGTCGATGCCGGCATAGCCCGATCCGAGCGAGCGCTTGATGAACAGGCACGTCTGCGCCTGATCGACGTTGAGGATCGGCATGCCGTAGATCGGCGAGGACTTGTCGTCGCGCGCCGCCGGGTTGGTGACGTCGTTGGCACCGATGACGAAGGCGACGTCGGTCTGGGCAAACTCCGAATTGATGTCGTCGAGTTCGAAGACGTCGTCATAGGGCACGTTCGCCTCTGCCAAAAGCACGTTCATATGCCCCGGCATGCGGCCCGCCACGGGATGAATGGCGTATTTCACCTCGACACCCTCCCGCTTCAGCGTATCGCCCATTTCACGAAGGGCGTGCTGGGCCTGTGCAACCGCCATGCCGTAACCCGGCACGATGATGACCCGGCCGGCGTTCTTCATCAGGTAGGCCGCGTCCTCGGCCGAGCCCTGCTTGACCGTGCGGTCGCCGAGATCGTCAACGCCTGCCGGACCGACACTCTCGCCACCGAAGCCGCCGAGGATGACCGAAATGAACGACCGGTTCATGCCCTTGCACATGATGTAGGACAGGATCGCGCCGGACGAACCGACCAGCGCGCCGGTGATGATCAGCGCCAGATTCTGCAGCGTGAAGCCGATGCCGGCCGCCGCCCAACCCGAGTAGGAGTTGAGCATCGACACGACGACCGGCATGTCCGCGCCGCCGATCGGGACGATCAGCAGCCCGCCGAGCGCCAGTGCGACCAGCACGATCAGCCAGAAGGTGACGTGGCTCTCGGTGATCGCAAATCCGATGATCAGAATGACCAGGAAGATGGCGAGGAAGATATTGATCAGGTGCCGCATCGGCAGCATGATCGGCTTGCCGCTCATGCGTCCGTCGAGCTTCAGGAAGGCGATGATCGAGCCGGTGAAGGTGATCGCGCCGATGGCGACGCCGATCGACATCTCGACCAGCGCCTCCGGATGAATCGACCCGACCGCGCCGATGCCGATCGCCCCCGGCGCATAGAGAGCGGCGGCCGCGACCATGACGGCGGCAAGACCGACCAGCGAATGGAAGGCCGCGACGAGCTGCGGCATCGCCGTCATGGCGATGCGCTTGGCCGTCACCGCGCCAATGGTCCCGCCGATGGCGATGCCGAGCACGATGAGAAGCAGGCCACCGAAGGTCGGACCGGCCAGGAGCAGCGTCGTCAGGATGGCGATGGCCATGCCGACCATGCCGTAGATGTTGCCCTGTCGAGAGGTGGTCGGATGTGACAGGCCGCGCAAGGCCAGGATAAAAAGGACCCCGGAGACGAGGTAGAGGAAGGCGGCGAAACTTTCGGACATCATCGCCTCACTTCTCCTTTTTCTTGTACATCGACAGCATGCGCTGGGTGACGAGGAAGCCGCCGAAGATATTCACCGAGGCCAGAATCAGCGCGATGAAACCGAAAGTCGTTGCAGCGCCCGAGGCGGAGGAGCCGACGGCCAGAAGCGCGCCGACGATGATGACCGACGAGATGGCGTTGGTGACGCTCATCAGCGGCGTGTGCAGTGCCGGGGTCACCGACCACACGACGTAATAGCCGACGAAGATCGCCAGCACGAAGATGGCGAGGTGGAAAATGAACGGATCGACGCCGGTGACGGCGTGGCCTACGGCACCCGCCGTCTGCGTGGCCGCTTCGCCCATCATCCGCTCCACGCCTTCGCTGGCATGGCGGATCGAGGCGCCGGCATCGTTGAGATGCTGGAGGGTCGCTTTCGCGGTTTCGTTGTCCATCAAGCCTCTCCGCTCTTCGTCGTCGCGGCATCGGACGTGCCGGTCGCCGCGTCATCTGTCTTCGGTTTGTCGGCCGGCTTCTCGGACGGCTTGTCGGCCTCGCCGGTGAAGTTCGGATGGACGACCCTGCCGTCGCGGGTGAGCAGCGTCGCCTTCACCAGTTGGTCCTCGAAGTCGATCTTGAGGGGCTTGCTGTCGCCCTCGGCGTCCTTATCGATCATCGTTTCCAGGAAGGTCGACAGGTTCTTGGCGTAGAGCAGCGAGGCGCTGGCGGCGATGCGGCCGGGGACGTTGTTGTAGCCGATGATCCTGGCGGGACCGACGTCGACGATCTTGCCGGCCTCGGCGCCCTCGACATTGCCGCCGCGCTCGACGGCGAGATCCACGAGGATGGACCCAGGCTTCATGGATTCGACCATCGCCCTCGACACCAGCTTCGGCGCCGGGCGCCCGGGAATCAGCGCCGTGGTGATGACGATGTCCTGCTTGGCGATGTGGGCGGCCACGAGTTCGGCCTGCTTGGCCTGATAGTCCTTCGACATCTCCTTGGCGTAGCCGCCGGAGGTCTCGGCGGCCTTGAACTCTTCGTCTTCGACCGCGACGAATTTGCCGCCGAGCGATTCGACCTGCTCCTTGGAGGCCGGGCGCACGTCGGTGGCAGTCACGATCGCGCCGAGACGTTTGGCCGTCGCGATCGCCTGGAGGCCCGCGACGCCTGCTCCCATGACGAAGACGCGTGCCGCCGGCACCGTGCCGGCCGCGGTCATCATCATCGGGAAGGCCCGATCGAATTCGTGGGAGGCGTCGATCACCGCCTGGTAGCCGGCGAGATTGGCCTGGCTCGACAGGATGTCCATCGACTGGGCGCGGGTGATGCGCGGCATGAATTCCATCGCGAAGGCGAGGATCTTCGCCTCGGCCATCGCCTTGACTCCGGCTTCGTCGCCATAGGGGTCCATGGTCGCGATGACGACGGCACCGTCCTTGTAGGACGAAAGCTCTTCCGGCGACGGTCGGCGCACCTTCAGGACAACATCGGCATCCCCGGCGTCGGCCCCGCCGCCGATCCTGGCGCCGGCGGCCTTGAAGGCGTCGTCGGTGATGCGCGATTTCTCACCCGCACCGCTCTCGATCACGACCTCGATGCCGAAGCTGGAAAGCTTCTTCACCGTGTCCGGCGAAGCCGCGACGCGCGATTCCTCGCCGACATGTTCCTTGGGTACGTAGAGCTTCAACGCTTGGTGCCTCCCCATTCGGACTTCTTTGTGCCGACGCTTTTTCTAAGCCGGCCCGTCGGCGCCGTTCTTCCCACGCGCGCCGGCTTGCCGCGCAGCCCTTTTGCGGGCCGCGCGCTCATGCGTTTTACCGTTCGGTCAGGCGATGAAATAGGCGAGCGCCAGAATGACGATGAAAGAAAGAATTCCGCCGCTGAAGCCGCCGTTCATGATCAGCCCGACCATCATGCCGATGACGATCGCCAGCACGACGATGATGCTCCATTTGACCAGGAACAAGAACAGATTGTAGGTCTTTTCGTGCTGCGGATAGTCCATATCGGCGGGATTGGATGTGTCGTAGTTGTCGATTTCGGCCACGCGGAGGCTCCCTGGTCGTGATGGCCTTGTCGAGCCATCGAAAGTTCGTGGCGCCCGTTATACGAAATGTCGCGAAACTGGCAATGGCGACCTCCCGCCGCTCGCGCGCGCTCGCCGAAGGTGACCCTCACGCACAAACGGCCGGTTCCCGCAAAGGAACCGGCCGCGTCACCAGATGGCATGAATGTCCGGCAGGCGTTCAGGCGGCCTGGCGGTCCCCGTGCCGGCCTTCCTCGACCTCCTCGATGATCTTGGCGATGAACGCGGGCAGATCGTCCGGGTTGCGCGAGGTGATCAGCGCCTCGTCGCACACGACCTGCTCGTCGTGCCAATTGCCACCGGCGTTGATCACATCGGTCTTGATCGACTTGTAGGACGTCAGGTTGCGGCCGCGCACGATGTCAGCCTCGATCAGCAGCCACGGCGCATGGCAGAT
>JBBSUS010000085.1:0-7610 GCA_038234195.1 Hyphomicrobiales bacterium
ACGTCGTTGAGCCCCGCGACGATCTCGCCGTCACTGTAGACGCCGACCATTGCCGCATGGCTGGTGCGGAACAGGGTGTGTGCGGCCTCGAGACTGTGCGGGTCCATCAGCATCATCTGTACGACGAAATAGAGCTGGCGCAGCGGCGTGATGGCGTCTTCGGCCTGCATGACATGCCCCTCCAACAGGAAGGTCACGTCGTTGAGGAACTCCAGCGTCGTCTTGCGTTCGACCCGGAGAACCGCGCCGTTGACGAAGATGCGTTCGCCGGGCCGCAGCGTGATGCGCAAGCTCGACATGATCAGTTCAGCCCGTCGCGGATGGTCGTCGACACTTCGATGATCCCGGCGAAATTCTCCGATTTTCCGAGCCGAATCGCTTCGGCTTCGCGCATGATCCAAAGGCCGATCGAGATGAGTTCGGCGCGCAGGACTTCGGGCAGGCCGTTCTCGGCGCTCGCGAGATCCTCGACGAGAATGCTCCAAAGGCTTCGGGTGGTGTAGATCGCCTCGATCGCCTCGCGCGAGCGCGGCCCCTTGGCTTTCGCCTTCTCCAGCAGCGCAATCGAATGGGACAGGGCCTGGCTTTCGCGTTCGCGTGCGTCGACCTCGACGTCCTGTGCGACTTCCGCGTAGGAGAACTGATACATTCCAACCCCTTATCATTGCATCGTGCGGCGTTCGGCGCGCCATGTCGTTCGGCCATTCGGCCTTCAATGTGCTGCTCGGACGGCCGGGCGCCGCCCTTGCGTGTCGTCAGGCGACGCGCCGGCGAGCAGCGGCGTTGCCCGATTGGCGGATGGCCTCAAAGATAGTTGAGAAGGCTCAGCCGCGAGATCCGGGCGGTCAGCGCGTAGGAACTTTCCAGAAGGTTCGTGAGGTTGGTGACGCGCACCGAGGCCTCGTAGGGATCGACTTCCTCGAGCGAGTTCAGCGACATCGTCACCACGTTGCTGCGGCTCTTCAAAGCCGTGTTGGTGTTCTCGATCCGGGCCTGGGTGGCGCCGATCTGGCCGCGCATTTCGGTCAGCTGGCTGATGCCCTTGCCCAGAGTGTCGGTCGCCTGCCTTGTGAGAAGCTGACGCGCGTCGTCGCTCATGCCGCCGGCCCCCAGATCCGACAGCATCACGTAAGCCTTTGCGATGTTGCGGAAGGCTTCGGAGGCAGCCGGATAGGCGGTGTTGACGCGCGAGGCGCCATCAATGCTGTTGTAGACCGGTTGCGTGGAAGTGCCGGTGAAATTGCCGAAGCCTCCGCTGGCCCCGGCATCGCCGAAGAGATCGGCGAAGGGGCCGTCGAGGAACGTCTTCAGGTCGTCGGCGGAGATCGCCGCCACGCCGGCACCGTCCTGAGTCGTGCCGAAGGCTGTGGCGAAGGCGTCGGCGGTTGCCGCCTGCGCGCTCGATCCCTGATCGTAGGCCCCGACCGCGGTGGATCCGCCGGACGATTGAAAGGCGATGGCCGGTTGGTCGGACTGCGCGCCCGAAAACAGGTAACGGCCGCCCGAAGACGTGTTCAGCGCATCCATCAGCTGATCGAGCGAACTTTTGGCCTGACTGACCGTCGCGGTCGTACCGGTGGCGGTACTGCCATTGGCCAGAAGCGACTGCAAGAACCCCTGAGCACTGTCGGCGATGGAACTCAGTGCGGTCTGCATCTGGTCGAAGCGCGTGCCGAGGACGCCGTTGGTCTGGACCTGCTGATCGACCGTCTGCAATTCGGCCCGCATGGAGATCGACTGGCGGCTGCCGGAACCGAGGGTCAGCCCCACGTCGGCGAGCCGACCGGTCGTCACCTCCTTCTGGGCGTCGCGAAGATCGTTCTGCGCCCGAAAGACGCCGCTCCGCGAGGCGGCGCTCAGAGAGTAGCTGGAGATGAGGAAGCTGGACATGGTGCAGGTCCTCAGGCGATCTGGATCAGAGCGTCGAGCATCTGGCCGACGGTGGAAATCAACTTGCTTGACGCCTGGTAGGAGCGTTCGAGATCGAGCAGCTTCGTCATCTGATCGTCGAGATTTACGCCGGTCTTGTCCGACAGGGTCTCCTTGGTGCGCGTCACCAGCACCGAGCGATACTCCGAATCGCTGCTCGCATTGGAGCGCTGGCCATCCAGCCAGCCGCCCAGCGAAGCGGCGTAGCCTCCGAGCGTCGCCGAAGCGCCCGCTCCAAGGGACGCATCATAGGAGCGCGTCTGAGAAAAGCCGCCGAGCAGTGCGTTCAGCCGGTCGGTAAAGCCCGAGGCGCCGCCGGTGTTGTCGGTGAAGTTCGGATCGCCGGGATGCGAGATGCCGCCATCGCGTAAGAGCGAGGCGCTGCCGCCCTGACTGTCGTCGGCGCCGGCGGCGATCCGAAGACGCCCAGCCAGACCGGTGACCGCGATGGTGCTGGTGTCTACAGGGCTTGTCGCACCGTCGGTATAGAGCCCGGCATAGGCCGCCGGATCGGTTCCGCCGGTCGCCGTCTCGGAAAACGCCGAGACCAGGGACGAGGCGAGTGCATCGAGCTGGCCTTGAAACTTCACGGCGGTGTTGTCGCGCAGGCTGACGAGACCGAAGACGCTGCCGGTCTTGACCGGCATCGGCGAGTTCGGGCCTGCGATATCGACGCCGTCGATCTTGAAGGCTTTGCCGACGGTGGCGGCATTAAAGGTCGTGGTCGGTGTGAACTCGACCTTGCGGGCGCTGCGGTCGAAGAGCGTCACGCCGGAATCGGTGGCCAGCATCATGTCGCCGCCGCCGCGAGGCGTCACGCTCAGGCCGACATAGCTCGAAAGTTCGGTGATGATCGCGTCGCGACGGTCGACGGCGTCGGTCACGTCCGTCCCGGTCGCAGTTCCACCGACGATGCGGCCGTTCAGATTCTGGAACTCGCCCAGCAGCGCGTTCATTTTCGTGGCAGCCGAGGCCAGATCATCGTCCGCCTGCTGGCGCAGAGCCTGGACGCCGTCACTTGCCGTGTTGAGGCTGGTCGCGACGTCGCGCGCCGCCTGAACGGCGTTCGATGCCGCCTGGGCGTTTTCGGGCGAAGCCGCATATTGCGTCAATGCCGCCTGCAGCGCGCCGAGCGTCGCGGCCGGCGAGGCGGGAGAATCGACGTCGCCTATGACCTCGTGCAGGCGCTCCAGAGCGTCGCTCGTCGCCTTCGAAGCGCCCAGGCTCGACGTCGCGTCGATCATCGAACGATAGAGAGCTGCGTCGCCCGACTGGGCGACCGAAACGATCTGGACCGCGCCACTGGGGCCGGTGACGGAATTGGCATATTTGCGGGTTGCCGATGGGTTGTCGACATTGGCAATGTTGCGCGAGACCAAGGCCGACTGCGACGCCGCCGAAGACAGCGAAGATCGGGCGTTGGAAAAGGCGGTCATTAGCGACATGGGGTCTGCAGATCCAATGGGAGGCGCCCAGAGTGCGATGCGATCGATTCCGATCGTCGTCGCGCTTTCGAGTTATGGTTCGCGCGGCCTCGCGCCACCGGCGGGACGTCCCGCCGATGGCTGTCGAGCCGGCTCAGCGCTTCAGATTGAGGATCACGTCGAGGATTTCCGAACCCGTCTGGAAAACCTTGGAGTTGGCACTGTAACTGCGCTGTGATTCGATCATGTCGGTCAACTCGGTGGCGAGATCGACATTCGACTGCTCGGTCGCACCGGAGAGGATGTCGCCCATGCCGTTCTTGCCGGGCGTGCCGACCTCGACATCACCGGAGTACTGGGTCGCGCTGTAGACGTTGCCGGTTTCGGCATGCAACTGGTCGGGGCTCTGAAAGCGGGCGACGTTGAGTTGGTAGAACGGGATCTGCTTGCCGCTCGACATGACGCCGACGACCTGCCCGTCCTGCGTGAAGGTGAACTCGCTGATCGCTCCCGCCGGATTGCCGTCCGCCGACGTCTTGGCATTGAAGTCGGCGGAATATTGCGTCAACGTCGGGAAGGTGACGGCGACCGCCGTACCGTCAGGATAGGTCACCGAGAAACCGCCGCCGCCGGACGTCGGCAGTCCCGTCGACGGGTCGAAGACGATGTCGTCGATGCTGGCGGGGCCAGTGCTGAGGCCGTCGCGGTCCGTGGCCGTGACGCCCCAGGTATTGGCGCCCGTCTTGGTGAAGCTGACGTCGATCGTGCGTTCGGCGCCAAGTTTGTCGTAGACGACGATCGAACGGGTCTTGGTCGACGTCGGATCACCGACGACAGCCTGACTGGGAAGCTGGAGATCCATGGTCGCCGCCGTCGAGGGCTGGGGCGCGATCAGCTTTCCGACCGGCAGCGTCACCGCCTCCGTCGCGCCGGTCTCCAGATTCGTTCCGGTCAGACGATATCCCGCCGTGTTGACGAGATAGGTGCTGTTTGCATCGGGATCGGTGCGCTGCACGAAGGACCCGGCGCGAGTGTAGAAGTCGCGGCCGGTATTGTCCTTCACGATAAAGAAGCCATCCCCCTGAATGGCAAGATCGCTGGCGGAGGAACTGGCCGAGATGCTGCCTTGCTGGCTGATCTGATGGCGAACCTGGGTGCTGACCGAACCGGAATTGTACTCGTTGCCGGAATTGGCGAGGACGAGGGTGGCAAACTCCGTGGAGCCCCGCTTGTAGCCGTCTGTGCCGGCGTTGGCGATGTTTTCGGAGACCACCGACAGGCGGCTTGCTTGGGCGTTCATGCCCGACACGCTGGTTCTGAAGACGCCGTTGACGCTCATCGCTGCTATTCTCCGTGCGCTCGATACTGCGTCGAGCAATATGGCTCGAAGCTTGTGTCGGCCTGTTGGAGAACTTGGGATTGGGTCGGCATTCAAATAAAAATGCCATCTTGCCAGTCAATCAGGCAAGATGGCGATGTATTCATTATTTTTTAAACTTATCGTGCTGAACCGGTTCGGTCAGTCGACGCCGATGCCATAGCCGAGATAACGCTTGGAGGAAACCGGATCATAGCCGAGACGCATCTTGAGCTTCTTGCGCAACTTCGAGATGTGGCTTTCGATCACGTTTTCCTCGACGTTCTCGTCGAAGATGCCGTAAATCGCGCCGAACAGCTGTTGCTTGGAGACGCGGCGACCGCGGTTGGCGACCAAGTATTCCAGGATGCGGCGCTCGCGGCGCGGCAGAGGCAGCGACTTGCCGGCGACTTCAGCGTCGCGACCGTCCTGATAGACCGAGATCTCGCCGACTTCGGTGCGGGTGTCCTCGATGCCCTCGCGGCGGCGAATGGCGCCGACCCGGGCCAGGATTTCCTTGACGTGAACGGGCTTGGATACGACGTCGTCGACACCGGCGGCGAAGAGGTCGAGCGTCCCGTCGAGGTTGCGACCCTCCGACAGCGCGATCATCGGCGCCCTGGAGCGCGAACGGATCAGCTTCGGGCAAAACTTGCGATCGTCGAAATCCCCGAGAAGAAAAGCCTCGACCGCCGAAAGATCGGCCTCGGACGCGGTCTCCACCCAGTCACGGAACTCGTCGGCCTGAAATCCCGCGGCCGAAACGCCCTCTCTGGAGAACAGCGACTGATAGCCGTCGGTCACGAGCTCGCGATTATCAACTACAACGATCATGTTCAAACCCCTTTGGCACCGCCGTTTTGCCTGTGTCCAAAGAGGTAACCTGACCTGAGTCTTGCGCCTATCCTTAAATTTAGTGGTTCGTTAACCACGACTAACAATTTGACTCCTAAGTATCGAATCCGACTCACGAATTTTTTTCGTTAACAAAAACTTAAAGTCGACGATTTTCCGCCACAATCCACAATGTTCTAACTTCGTTCTTGCTGGTCAAGCCGACGCAAACACCAAAGTTGTGGAAATTGCCATCGCTGAGTCGCGGCGACAGATCAAAGATAGACCGATCCGCCGCGGCGCGTTTCACGTCCGCTCAGGTCGCTCGGCAGCGCGTGCGCTGGATCGGCGCCTTTCGCAGTCTCTGCGAACGGCGTCTCTTGCCGACGAGACTGGGGATCGCCGTTCGCGGGCCCCTGCCCGGCCGACCCGAAACCCTGGCCGCTGGCGCTGGCCTGGCCGCCCCCGCCCTGACCGGCATTTGCACTGGTGGACGCCTGCCCGGCGGCGTTGCCCACCCGGCTGGCCGCACCGTCGCGGGTGGAGATCGTGATCGCGGCCTCGTCGATATCGAAGCCGGCTTTCGTCAACAGCTTCCGCAAACCGTCCGCGTCGTCCTTCAGCCGCAGGGCGGTCGATGCCTCGCTGGCGGCGAGATGGATGGCCAATTGGCCACCGACCAACTTCATGGTCACGTCGAGTGTACCCAGATTTTCCGGCTGCAGCTGAATCTGCAGCGTCTTCAGTGCGGCGCCGCCGGCGCGCAACCGAACGTTCTCGCTTGGCGCGGCAGAAGGCGTGGATACCGCTGCAGTTGCACCGGCCGGCGCACTCGCCGACGGCATCACGGTCGAAATCTGCGCGCCGACGGCCGAGGCGACCTGCCGGGTCAGCGCAGCCGTCTCATCCATACCCGAGTTTGGCCGGGCCACCGCGGACGCGCGATCCGCCCGGTCGATCCGCTCGAAGCTCGAATGGAGTTGGCGCGAAGGGGGCAGCCGGGATGAATTATCCTGCATGCCTTCGGTCTGCGGTGTGGCGATCCGCATGTCCGGATCGGGGTGTCCATCGCCCGCGACCTTGCGCTCGCGTTCGGCCTCCGAGTGCGGGATGGCCCCGACGGCATTGCCGCCTGCCGCGAGGTCGCGGGCAGCGGGCTTGCCCGCATCGACCACGCCCGGCTTTGACCCATCGGCGCCTTTCGACAGGACGATATCCGATTTGCGTTTGTCGCCGACTTCGGACGTGCCGGACTTGTCCGCATCGAAGGTGGCCATTCGTTCCGAGACCGCCTTTAACGTCACGGCGCTCGCCGCTGTCGAGGCTTTGGCGTGGACTGCCCGTCCGGGGACCGCGTCGCCCGTCACATCGGTATCGGCCCGCCGCAATTCCGAAGGCTCGAAATCCGTGCGCAGCGAGACGAAATCGACTTTGCTGCCCGCCGATTTCGCGGCACCCGCTGTCGCAACCGCGCGAATTCGAAACTGATCGGGATCAAGTCGGACCGGCGCTTCGCCGCCGATCCCGACGTCTGCCGCCTTCGCCAGCTTCGGTTTAGCGGAAACCAGCGACGCAGGGAGCGGCGGATCGAATGTGCGAACCGCTTCGGCGGGCAGGATGAGCGGAGCGCCGCGAGGGACATCGGCCGCGCGGCTTTCGGGAGCGGACGACACCGGCGCGCGCGATACCGCCTGTTCTCCGTCGTCTGCTGCGACCTCGTCGTCTGCCGTGGTCCCGCCAGACTTTGCTCCGCCGGGCGCGCCGAATGCGGCGAGCAACGCGTCGAGCGAAGTGTCGCCCTTTTCTGCGGCATCAGGATCGCGCATCGGTCGCTCACGATCAGATGACGGCTCATCGGCGCCCAAAGCCGCACCGGCCGACGATGGATTTGTGGACAAGTGGCCCGGCAAAAGTGCCTCGTTTGCATCGCCGGTCGCATCGGCCACATGCGCATCGGCCTGGCCGGACGCTCTCGCCGCGTCGCCCGGCTGGTTCTTCACGGTCCCACCGGCCTGCCCCAGAAGCGCCGAGAAGGCGTCGCCGTTTGCCTTGGGGCCGCCATCACG
>JBBSUS010000086.1:0-7594 GCA_038234195.1 Hyphomicrobiales bacterium
AGCGGCGGCGTGCCGTCTCTGCGTCCGCGAAGGGCACCGAGGCCGAGCCGACGGCGCACCCGGCGGGAGAGTGAGCGTTGTGGTCGATCGTGGCGCTCGTCCGGCTGCGACGCAGATTATCGCGTCCGCTTGGCGATGAAGCGGGCGATCGGCGGCCCCGCGAGGAGGACGATGACGAAGCGCACCGTCTGCAGCGCCATGACAAAGGGCAGGTCGACCGGCGTCGAGGCGGCGATGATGGCGATCGAGTCCATGCCGCCGGGACTGGTCGCCAGATACGCCGTTACGGGGTCGATGCCGAGCGTGTGGACCAGCAGCGCTGCGAGCCCGCCGCAGAATGCAAGGAGCACGAGGATCGATCCGACGATCTTTGGCAGCGCATGCAGCGCATGGCCGAGCACCTCGCGGGTGAAGCCGAGGCCGATCTTCCAGCCCAGGATGCCGTAGCCGGCGACGAGATACCATTCCGGCAGCTGGAAGTGCACGAGGCCGGTCAGATTGAGGACGACGCCGAGTGCCATCGGCACCAGCAGCGCCCCGGCCGGGATGGCCGTGACCCGGCCGACGAGGATGGCCAGAGCGGTGAAGGCGAGGGTGGTGGCGAAATCCGACCAGTCAATTGCCGGGAACCAGACGATCTGGCTGACGACGCCGGCGGTATCGGCGCTGACCCAGAAGCGCGCCATCAGCGAGGCGGCGACCGCCACGAAGATCACCCGCAAATACTGCATGAAGGCAACGAGCCGCGCGTCCGCGCCAAATGCCTCGGCCATCAGCATCATCGCCGTCGCCGCCCCGGGCGATGAGCCCCAGACGGCGGTGGTGCCCGGCAGGATACGCCAGCGGCTCATCAGATATCCCAGTGCGCTGGAGGCGCCGAGCACGGCGAGCACGACCGCGACGTAGATCGGCCAATCGGACAGGAAGGTCGACAGGATCGATGGCGTGATCGCGGCCGCGATCAGGCAGGCGATCGCGCCTTGCGCCGCGCGATAGGGCATTTTCGGCACGGCGATTGTCGCGCCGGAGATGGCAACGAGAACCGCAGCCATCATCGGCCCGAGCAGCAGCGCCGCCGGCAGGCCGACGAGTTCCAACCCGCCACCGAAGAGCGCGGACGCAGCCAGCAGCGCCGCCCATTGCACCGACCCGTGCCGGCGGCCGAAGGCGGTTTCGCCCGAACGCCTGTCGTCCTGGGTTTCCGCCCCGCTCACCGTCACGTCCTGGCGGTGGTCATTGGGTTCAGCGCGGCAGCACGACGGGAACACCGGCTCGCACCTTGGGCGATCCGGAGGTTCCGGTCTGCGGCTTTAAGAAATGCAGAAGAGGGCCGCGAAAGGCGGTGAAATGGCATCGCTGATGTCCGGAATATCGATGGGCCGGACACGGATATGTCGAAGCCTTGCGCTAAGATCATAGGGCAGGCTTAGCATTGGTGCCATGGTGGAGATACCTTTTACCCGACGTCGCCTGGAACTCGTCGCGCGGTCGGCAAAACCTGGGCTATTGCGTGAGCCGCTTGCGAAACCGCTTGCTTCGTTGCATGGCCGATATGGTAACGATGTCGCCGGGAGACTCCATGACCGTACCACCCACTGACGCACCCGCCGCATCTCCGTTGCCCGCGTCGACCACGCTTCCGACCTACGCCGATGTCGAAGCCGCTGCCGTACGGATCGAAGGGATCGCCCATCGCACGCCTGTGCTGACCTCGCGAACCGCCGATGCAATGCTGGGCGCAACCCTGTTCTTCAAGCCGGAAAACCTGCAACGCTCGGGCGCTTTCAAGTTCCGCGGCGCCTGCAACGCGATCGCAGCGCTGGACCCGGCCGAGCGCGAGCGCGGCGTCGTTGCCTTTTCGTCGGGGAACCACGCCCAGGCGATGGCGCTGGCCGGACGTCTGCAGGGCGTTGCGACGACGATCCTGATGCCGCTGGATTCCCCGGCGATGAAGCTTGCAGCGACCCGCGGTTACGGCGCCGAGGTCATCACCTTCGACCGCTACAACGAAGACCGCGAGGAACTCGCGGCAAGGCTGTCCGCCGACCGCGGGTTGACCCTGATCCCGCCATACGACCACCGCGACGTCATTGCGGGGCAGGGGACGGCGGCCAAGGAACTGATCGAAGCCGTGGGCGCTCTCGATGTTCTCCTCGTTTGCCTCGGCGGTGGCGGGCTCACGGCGGGTTCCGCCCTTTCGGTCGAGGCGTTGTCACCCGGCTGCAAGGTTTATGGCGTCGAGCCGGAGGCGGGCGACGACGGACGTCGTTCTTTGGAGAAGGGCGAGATCGTGACGATCCCGGTTCCACGAACCATCGCCGATGGCGCGCAGACGACGCATCTCGGCCATCTGACCTTCCCGCTCATTCGCGATCTCACGGCCGGCATTGTCACGGTATCGGACGCTGAACTGGTCAGCGCCATGCGCTTCTTCGCCGAGCGCATGAAGCTCGTCGTCGAACCGACCGGATGCCTGGCTGCGGCCGCCGCTTTCGAAGGCCGCGTCGATCTTGCCGGCAAGCGCGTGGGCGTCGTCGTCTCGGGCGGCAATGTCGATCCGGCACGGTTTGCCAGTCTCCTCGCTGACTGATCGTGGAGCGGCCGGACAGGGCCCACACGTGGGACGGCAACGCTATCGGACTCTGGGCAGACGCAGTGCATAGACATTTGGCGAGTGCCGCGGCTTTTCGGATCAAGCACTGACTTCGATCGAAGTTCTACGGTTAAGGAAACCAACCGTTAAGTCAGCGGCATCTACGATCAGGTTCGCCGCTCAAGGTCGTTGCGTCGAAAGTCGTCCGAGTGTTCCGCTGTCGCGGTTTCACTGGCCGAAGGGAATCAAAATCAAGTGCTACGCCTGTCCAGCCCTCCGGTTCCGCCGCTAGAGACCACCGCGTCGCTCAGGCGATGGGGTCGAGCCAAGGCAGGAACCGCCATCGGGGACGGACGGAGCGTTCTGCGTATATTCGGTGGTCTTCGGCGGTCAAACTGGGCGGATGCCGTTGAGTGACCTTGCAAAACTACCAGCCGACGATGGGGCGTCGATCGACCGTCACAGGACCGTCGAGCGTGCCGTTCCCTCGTGCGGGCCATGCACGCTTCAATTCCAGCCCACGACCTCCTCGTTGATGGATGCGCGCGATCTCTACGATCGGGCTTTCGCGGCGGCGCGCATCGGCGTCTGGCAATGCGACCTGACCAACGAGGCGCTCGCCTGGACGGACTCCGTCTATAACATGTTTGCCATTCAGCCCGGCGCAAACCTTCAGCGCGGCCGAATCGTCGATCGATTTCGAGATGCCTCGCGCCAGGATCTGGATCGAATGCGATCACAGGCGATCGCCGAGCGCAGCGGCTTCCAGCTCGACGCGGAGATCACCGATTTCAGCGGGCAGCAGCGTTGGATCCGCATCACCGCGTCGGTCGAAAGTCGGGGGCACCAAGCGCTTCGCCTGTTCGGGATGAAACAGGACATCACCGAAGAAAAACGGATCGCCGATCGTCATCGCTATCTGGCCGAGTTCGACACGATGACCGGTCTCGCCAATCGAAGCCGCTTTGAATCCAGCCTGACGGATCTGGTTCATCAGCCGACGCGCCGCAAGATGGATCGGAGTTCCGACTGCGGAGCGCTGATGCTCGTGGATCTCGATGGGTTCAAGGCGATCAACGATACGTTCGGCCACCCTGCTGGCGACGCCTGCATCCGGGTGGCGGCGAACCGGCTCCGCTCGGCGTTTCCCGACGCTGCAAACGTAGCGCGCATTGGTGGTGACGAGTTCGGTGTCATTTTCGCGCCGCGAATATCACCCGCGTGCCTGGATATGGCGGCACGATCCGCGGTCGAAATTCTCAGCCGTCCGGTCGAGTGGGGTGGCATGAAACTGTCGCTCAGCGCATCCGTCGGGATCGCGTATGCCGACCATGTCAACGAGACCGAACTGTTCGCCCACGCCGACATGGCACTCTATTGCGCCAAATCTGCGGGTCGCAGTGCCTATCGGCTCTACGTACCGGCGATGAGCCGGCGGAGAGCCACCCGCCTCGCGGACCACGGGGCAGCCTGAGCGATCGCTGGCCTTCTGGCTGCGCCCGCTCAGGTCGGAAGCAAGGCGCGCGAAGGGGAATGCGGTTGCTGAGAGCTCTCAGAGCGCGGACAGCAAGTCAGCTGTCGGCCAGCCGTCGGCCGGGAGGCCAAGGCGCTTCTGCTCCTGGCGCACCGCATTTCGGGTGTTCTCGCCGACGATCCCGTCGATACCACCGACATCGTAACCCTTGGCCACCAGCCGCTCCTGCAACGCCTTCGTCTGGACAACGTCGAGGCCAGGCGCGGGATTGCCCATATCGACTTGTGGTGCGCCGTCGAGGCGGGTGGCGAAATAGGCCGCCGTCAAAGAGTAGACCAGCGATTTGTTCCAGCTGAGATAGACGTCGAAATTCGGATAGGCGAGGAACGCTGGGCCACCGCGGCCCATCGGCAGAAGAAGCGAGGCGGGCAGTTGATCGCTCGTCAGGGGCGAACCGTCGGCCTTGGTGACCCCGAGTTCGGCAAAGGCCGAGCGCGGCTCCTTGTTGACGAGTGCGGCGCGGTCCCAGGGAAAGCTCGACGGGACCTTGACCTCCTGGAGCCACGGCTCGCCGCCCTTCCAGCCGAGCGACTTGAGATATTTGCCCGTGGTCACGAGGACGTCCGGCGTATCGTTGCGCAGATCGACCGTGCCATTGCCGTCGCCATCGGTGCCGAAGGCGATATACTCTTCCGGCAAAAGCTGGGTCTGGCCGATCTCGCCGGCCCACGCGCCCTTCATCTGCTCTGGCGTCATGTAACCCTTGTCGACGATCTCGATCGCCGCGATGAGGTGCGGGCGAAACAGCGCCGGGCGCCGGCAGTCATGGGCCAGCGTTGCCAGAGCCGCCAGCGTGTCGAAATTGCCGAGTACGGCTCCGTAATCGGTCTCGAGCCCCCAGAAGCTGGCGATCACCGGGCCCGGAACGCCTGTTTCGGCCTCCACCTTGGCGAAGGTGTCGGCATATTTCTTCACGTTCGCCTTGCCTTGCACCAGCCGGTAGTTGTTGACCATGCGCGTTGCGAATTGCTGCCAGGTCTGGGCGAACACGCCTTGCGCATTGTCGGCGGCCAGCACCTTCGGATCGATCCGCATGTCGGCGACGGCTGCGTCGACCGAAGCCTGTGACAGGCCCTTGGACTCGGCCTCCTGGCGAATGCCCTTAAGGAAGGTCTGGAAGTCGCCGCCGCAGGCAGCCTTCGCCGCCTGGTCTGCCGGGCTCTCGGCCTTCTGCCCGTTGGCGACCTCGGACACCGGGGCGGCCGCCTTGTCCTGTGCTTGAACCGGCGCCGCCGCGGCGAGAAGTGCCACGGTCAATACGGAGGCCACGATCCGGGGCGCTGCTTTGCCGATGCAACGCATGGCGCGCGGCGCCGGCCCGGAAAGGCGAAGAGAACTATGCAAGAGGGTCATCCTCGTTTTGCCGCGCCGTCGACGCGCTGCCTGGCGCCGCCATCATGGCGATGCGCCTGCTGTTGAATGTCGCTCAGCCGATATGGGCTTTCAGCCATTTCGTCCAGTCCTCGCGCGAGCCGGCAAAGACGTTGCGATCGACTTCGCCCCGGATCCCTGGAACGGTTCCCGTGGCGGTATATTGCCAGAAGCGAAACTGTCGGCTCTCATAGACGTTTTCGGGATGATCCTTGACCGCCCGGACCCAGAACTGGTGATCGTTCATCGCACCGACCATGCGATCACGGTGTACGTCAATTGGAATGTAGAGGATTGGCTTCTTGCCGTAATACGACTCCAGCGCGTCCGACATCGCCTTGACCTCGCGCACGAGATCGTCTCGGGCGGGCCGCTTGGTGCAGGTCGGCGAGAACGGCGTCCACTCGACGTCGATCACTGGTGGCAAGGCGTAGCGGTCCTTCGGCACATTCTGGATGAACCATTTGGCCTGCTCGGCGCCCGGTCGGCAGTGATACCAGAAATGATAGGCGCCGCGCGGCACGCCGGCGGCCCCGGCAGCTTTCCAGTTGGCCAGGAACATGTCGTCGACCCTGTCGCCGCCTTCGGTGGCCTTCAGATAGGCGAAGGCCACGCCGCCGTCGCGGGCAGCATCCCAATCGATATTGCCCTGATATTTGGAGACGTCGATTCCGTGTACCGGATAGCCGCTCGCCAGGGACGATGAAAAGGTCGAAAGGCCGAGAGCCTCGGTATCGAGTGTGGTCGAGCGGCAGCCGCCGATGGCTAGAACCGCAACGAGGCCGAGGGCCAACCAGCGGCCTGCAGACCGAAATGGCCGATTGAGAGGCGTCTCCAGGCCGGGGACCGTCAGGGTCTCTCGAATGGGAAGGCGTAGGCTCATGATCTCGGTCGAATCCCGAAAATGTGGTGGCGCGCAAAAGCGTGTGCCCGAACTGCCTTCGACAGCGGTCGCGGCGCAATCGTGCGATTTTGTGGCTGTCGAGCGGTTTGCGCCAGGATCGTGCGGTTTTTCGCCGAATGCGGCAGCGGCGCCACGGTGCTCCGACGGCTCCGTTTGACCCAACCACGTCACGGTTAACACGCGATTAAGCATCGGATGAGGATCGGCGAGCGACGTCTGCGCGAACATTGCAGTTTCGTAACCAAGCGTGATGCAACCAAGTGAACGAAAGGCATTGCGGCGCGTTTTGCGGCTGATGACAGGGACTAGCAACCGGAAAGGTAATTCCATGAAAGCGCTATTGACTGCCGCCGCCGCAAGTTCGCTTCTGCTCTTCGCAGCCTGCTCTGACAGCAGCGACGACAAGGCCTCGACCGAAACCCCGGCAGCGACCGAGACGGCACCGGCATCGCCATCCGCCGATACGCCAGCCACAACTTCGACAGGCGGTGCAATGGATTCCTCGGGTGCATCGTCCACCGCTGGTTCGGGCGACGCTATGACTCCGCCGGCCGATACGGCAACGCCGCCTGCATCGACGACTGAGCCGTCTTCGACAATGGCGCCCGCCGACTCCTCGACCAGCGGCAGCAGTACCACTCCGAAGTGATCATCTGAGCCACCGTTGCCGGCGTCCGGCACCGGCAGGTTATTGGTCTCCAGTGGGGCCGCCGCGTGTTCGCGGCGGCCTTTGCTGTTACGTGCTTTCAATTCATTGGTGCGGGTCGATCCCAGCGGTGGCCTGCTCGTTATCCGCCCAAGCAGCGCATCGGGCCTGGAGCGCCAGCCAGACGGCCGAGGCAATCTTCGCGACGACCATGTGTTTGCAACGCACACGATGTTCGCCGATAGTCCAATACCGTCGAATCGTGACGAGCTGCGAGCCATGCGAATTCTGACCAGCCTCAACGCGCTACTCCAGGCAATCCCGGCCGGCGGTCGCGCGACGCTCGAAGTCGTGATGGAATCCATTCGAGCTTTGTTCGGCGGGGATGCGGAGACGCGTCGCAGCGTCGCGTTCGGCGTGGCCATCATCGCGTTGTCGGCCAAGATGGCGAAGGCCGACGGCATCGTCTCGCAGCAAGAGGTCGCAGCCTTCCAGCAGATTCTGGAGATCCCGGCGGGCGAGATGCGCAACGTCTTCCGTCTCTAC
>JBBSUS010000087.1:0-7567 GCA_038234195.1 Hyphomicrobiales bacterium
AAGGACTATTTCCTGATCTGCGACAGCTATTACGAGGCGATCCGTTCATCGACGCCACAGCAGATCGAGGCGATCGACATGGGCCGGCGCGGCATCCACAATGACGGCTCGACCACGCTGATGGAGCGCCTGAAGGGCAAGATCGACGTCGATCTCGACACCGCCCGCCGCCTGTTCACCCTCATCTGCGTCCTGCACTGGCGGAGTTGAGGCGGCCGATGGCGCCGAAACCGAAGGTCTCCTCGCTGCTCTTCGTGTGCGGCATGAACGCCATTCGCTCGCCCATGGCCGAGGTGATCGCGCGCGCGTTGCTCCCTTCTTCCATCTACATCGCCTCGGCCGGCGTCCGCGGGGGCCAGCGCGACCCGTTCGTCGACCAGGTGCTGGCCGAAAAGGGCCTCAGCCTCGGCGATCGCAAGCCGCAGCGCTTCGAGGATATGGCCGACGACTATTTCGACCTGATCGTCACGATGGCGCCAGAGGCCCATCACGTCGCCCTCGACGCCAGCGGCACGGACTCGGTCGAGGTGGAATTCTGGCCGATGCCCGATCCTTCGGTCGCCACCGGAAGTCGCGACCAGATCCTCGACGCCTATCGCGACGTCTGCAGGCGGATCGAGGAGCGAATCAGGACGCGGTTGGTGGAGTGAGGCTTGGGATGGGGCCGACGAAACGATGTCAGCAACCAACTCACGGTATGGCTAGATTTGGTAGGGGACGCGAACCTGGAACTCTTCCGACCCGAAATCACGGGTGTTGCGAGTGATAAGGACCAGATTGTGTACATCGGCCGTGGCGGCGATGATTGCGTCGGGAAGCTTGATGCGGAACGCCCGACGGATATCGACCGCGCGTTCGGCAATTTGATCAGTGATCGGAAGAATATCGAAACTGGACAGAAACGCTTTTGTCGCGGTTCCTGTATTCGGCCGCACGCCGACCAGCACTTCCATCTTGGTGATGATACTGATCGATCGAGCCGAATGACGGTCCAATTCTTCGGCCGCCTCGACGACGCCATTGAGATAGTCGACGAGAATATTCGTATCGAAGAGTGGGTTCACCACTCGTCTCTCAATTCTCGCTCGTAGGTCAGCCCATCGACCTCGCTATTTCCCCAGGCCCCGAACGCGTGTCGCGGTATCGGCTTGGTGCCGGGGCGAAGAAGGCTCGAAACGGCTTTGAGGATCAGCTCTTCGCGAGATGCCTTGGCGGTTTTGGCGAGTGCGTCCAGCGCGCCGATATCTTCATCCGGTATGTTGACCGTCATCCGCATCGATGAACCTCAAGTCGTTTCGAGGAGACAATAGCGTGAGCGCGCATCCTGGCCAAGCTCTGCGGCCAAGACGCTCAATCGGCGAGTTTCGCGATGACCGCCTTCAACTCGTCGAGACCGACATTCTTCTCCGATGACGTCGCAAGAATTTCCGGGAAGGCCGCCGGGCGCCGCTTGATGGCCAGGGCCGTCGCCTCGATGAGCTTCGGCACCGCCGGGATCTTGATCTTGTCGGTCTTGGTCAGAACGATCTGATAGGAGACCGCGGCCTTGTCGAGCAGGCCCAGAACCTCCTCGTCGTTCTTCTTCAGGCCGTGGCGCGAATCGATCAGCACGAACACCCGCTTCAGGGTCGCCCGGCCGCGCAGATAGTCGAAGACCAGCTTCGTCCAGTCCTCGACCTGCTCCTTCGGGGCCTTGGCGTAGCCGTAGCCCGGCATGTCGACGAGGGCGATCGGCGGCAGTTCTGCGGTCTCGCCGCCAAAGCCGTCGGGCACGAAGAAATTGAGCTCCTGGGTGCGGCCCGGCGTGTTGGAGGTGCGTGCCAGGCCCTTTTGCGCCAGGAGCGCGTTGATCAGCGAGGATTTGCCGACGTTGGAGCGGCCGGCGAAAGCGATTTCCGGCGGCCCCTCGGGCGGCAGGAACTTCATGGCGGGCACACCGCGTACGAAAACCCAGGGACGCAGGAAGAAGCTGCGC
The DNA here is from genome assembly GCA_038234195.1 of Hyphomicrobiales bacterium. Classification (GTDB taxonomy): domain Bacteria; phylum Pseudomonadota; class Alphaproteobacteria; order Rhizobiales; family Rhizobiaceae; genus Aurantimonas. The sequence goes on from JBBSUS010000087.1 coordinate 1,976, forward strand.
GCAAAGCCCGTCTGGCCCGTCTCAGACGCAGTGTCGCCGGCGTCGTGGCGTTCAAGGGTCGTCTTGTCGTCGGTCATGGGGTCGCGGCCACTTGTTCGAGGTTGCCCAAATCGCATCGGCACAGCGCCGAAAGGTGACGCGTAATCCTTTCGGCCGGCCAATGCCACCAAGCGATGGCCGCGGGCCGCGGGCCCTCACCGCATCGACGCGTCGCCGCGTCGATGCGGCGGCAAACAAAAAGCTGCCTTGCCATCGTCGTGACGGAACGCGATCGTAATGTATCTGCAGCCGTCATCTGCATGCGCCGAAGGTCGTGCCGCTCTTGTCTTCATCCGATCCGCGTCCGTCGCACGTCGAAGCACCGCGTCGCGCCAAGCGATCGGCGCTGCGGCGCGCCTCGTGGTCGACCGTCACCGCGTTCGCGGCAACCGTCGTGCTGTTGGCTTCCCTCTGCGTCATAGGCTGGCTGGTCATTGCCAATCGCGATGCAGCCGACCGTACCGCCCGCACGACCGCGATGATTGCAGCGAGCCAAAGGCTCGTCACGGCGGTAACGACGGCCCAGAGCAGCGTGCGCGGGTACGTCCTGACCGGCGATTCGACCTTCCTCATTCCGTATCGCCAGGCGTTCGGCAATCTGGACGGCGCCCTCGGCGAACTGCGCCTGACCTACCGCGAAGCCGACCGCTCAGACGAAGACATCGCCGTCGTCTCCGGGCCGGCGCGCCAGGAGATCGACCATGCCGAGCGGGTCATCGCCGCGCGCAAGGCCCAAGGGTTCGAGGCAGCGATCCAAATCGTCCGCACCGGCGAAGGCGAAGGGATCATGGACAAACTGCGCGGTGGCGTCGCGACGCAGATCGACAAGGCCCAGTCCGAGATCCGCAACAATGTCGTGGCGGTCAACAACGACAACTGGACGCAGCTTTTCGCGGCGCTTGCTGCGTTCCTCGCCGCAGGCGTGCTCTGCTTCATTGCCTGCCGGCGGCAAGAAGGGAACTCGGTGCGCGACGTGAAGCGCATCGAGGCCGATGACGATCTGCCGAAGTAGACGGGGATGCTGGGATCATGGGGCCGCATGTCCAGATGCAAAATCGAGCATCGCCCCGGAACGCTCGATGCGGCTGCCAGTTGTTCGCTTCGAAGAGGAGCGCTCGATGACCCATCCCACTGACGACGACAAGAAGACCTATCCGTCCGCCAAGGGCGGAACCGACGGGGACGTGTTCGAGAACGCCACGCGGCGGACCGACAATGCGTTTGCCGGCAAGACGAACGACAAGGCGCTGATCGGCGAAGACATCCCGGACGCCGAGCAGGACGAGGAAGCGGGCGAGTGGGGCGAAAAATCCTGATCGAGAGCTGCCGACGTTTGAAGGATCGAAGCGCGACGATCTAGATCATCGCTTCGATCAGGAACGGGCCGGGGCGTTGCATCGCGCCGGCCAGCAGGTCGTCCAATTCCTCCGCCGTCTCGGCTCTCGCCGCATCGACGCCGAACCCCTTGGCCAGAGCGACCCAGTCGGCGTCGGGTTCGTCGAGATTGAGCATGCGTCTGGCGTTCTTGCCAAAAGAATTCACCCCGACATTGGCCATCTCGATCTGCAGGATCGCATAGGAGCGGTTCGACAGGATCACCGTGACGACGTCGAGCTTTTCGCGCGCCTGGGTCCACAGACCCTGAACCGTGTAGAAGCCGCTGCCGTCGGCCTGGAGGCCGATCACCTTGCGGCCCGGTGCGCCGATCGCAGCGCCTGCGGCGAGCGGAATGCCAGTGCCGATGGCGCCGCCGGTCAGTTGCAGATAATCGTGAGGCAGCGCACCCTTCGACGCCGCGTCGAAGGTCGCGCCGCCCGAAATCGACTCGTCGACGACGATCCCATTCTCAGGGATATGGCGCGCCACGAGCGCGCAGACCGAAGCGGCCGTCAGCTTGCCGCTCGGGCACTCCGGCATCCCCTCCCCGGCCTTGGCAACCACAGGCGCTTCGTCCTGTGCGCCGGCCGCCTCGCACAGCATGGCGAGGGCAGCCTTCAGGTCATCGCCGATCTTCGCCAGTTCCACGACTTCGCATTCGTCCGGCAACAAGGCGCTGGGCTTGCCCGGATAGGCGAAGAAGGCGACCGGCGCGGTGGCGCCGACAAGGATCATGTGGTCGAGATCCTTGAGGCAGGCGAGCGCCATGTCGACCGGATAGGGAATCTTCGTGACCGGCACGCGGCCCGCGCCCCGCTCGATGCGCGCATTGAACACCTGGCTGAACAGCCGCGCGCCGGTCCTGGCGGCGATCTTGCCGGCGTGCTCCAGTGCGTCGGCGCGCAACGCGTCGTCGGTCATCAGGATGCCGCAGCGTTTGCCGCTCTTCAGCGCCTCGATCGCCCTGGCCATGATGGCGTCGCCGGGACGCACCAGCGCCGGTAGCGGCTTCGGCGACAGGTCGCCGGCCGGCTCGGCTTCGCTCCAGGCGGCATCGGCCGGGAGCATCAGCGTTGCAACGCCCCGCTTCGTCACGGCGGCGCGATAGGCTTCGGCTGCCGCGGCGGGCACATCGTTGGGGCCCTTGCAGCGGCCCACCCATGCCGACATGGGCTTGGCGAGCCCTTCGATGTCCGAGGTCAGAACCGCGTCGTAAGGCAGATGATAGTCGGGATGGTCACCGACGATGTTGACGATCGGCGTGTAGCCGCGTCGCGCGTTGTGGAGATTGGCAAGGCCGTTGGCGAGGCCGGGTCCCAGATGCAGAAGCGTCGCAGCCGGCTTTTCGGCCATGCGCGCATAGCCATCGGCGGCCGCGGTCACCACGCCTTCGAACAGGCCGAGCACGCAGCGCATCTGGGGCTTGCGATCGAGAGCCGCGACGAAGTGCATCTCGGAGGTGCCGGGATTGGCGAAGCAGACGTCGATGCCATGGGCCAAGAGCGTGTCGCAGAGCAGGTCGGCACCATTCATCGTCTCGTCTCCCGGATGGTCGTTTGTCGTTGGGCCGGCCTGGCGTCAACCCGGCCTGCGGACTTCAGCCGAAACCCGCAGGCGCGGATACAGCCGTAAAGCCCGAAGGCGAGTCGGTCTAGCCGGCAGAGCGAATGTTGAAACCCATGGTTCAGGCGAGGTGCGATCCGATACCGGCGCCGAGACCAGCCGAGACCAGCGTCCAGACCGCCGCAAAATGGATCATCGCCGCCGCCAGAACGAAGCCGTGCCAAATGACGTTCTGGAAGCGAAGTTTTTCCCACAGATGAAAGACGATACCGAGCGAATAGACGATGCCGCCGATCAGGATCAGCGCCAGGACGCGGCCCGGCAGTTCGGCCACCAGTCGTTCGTACAGTACGACGCCGCTCCAACCGAGCGCGACGTAGAGCCCGATCGACAGGCGGTCGAAACGGCCTGGCTTCAAGAGCTTCAGCGCCACGCCGATCGCGGCGACAATCCAGACGGTCGCCAGCATTCCCCAGTTGGCGATCCAGACCATCAGGGGCGTATAGGTTCCCGCGATCAGCACGTAGATCGCCGAATGGTCGAAGCGGCGTAACAGCCATTTGGTCCGCGACACCGGCCAGACATTATAGGTCGCCGACAGTCCGATGGAGAGGATCAGGCTCGCCAGATAAACGCAGCCTGCAGCGAAATCTGCACCGGCCGCCGAACCGGCCATGGCGATGACGAAGGCCGTCGAGCCGACCACCACGAAAGCGACTCCGAGGCCATGAACGATGCCATCGGCCCACAATTCGGCGACGCTGTAGGGCCAGGAGACCGGGCCGTTCGGTCGCGTTTCCAACGATTTTGCCATGGGCACCCCTTCGTCGAGAGTCCGGCCTTCGTCCGGCACTTCATGCGGCCCATCCGTCCGCAAGACGAAGCCTATCGTGCGAAGGCTCAAGGGTCGAGATGGCTGCGACGAGAAGACCGGCCTGAAGGGTCTGCGAAGTGCTGGTGAGCGCCAGCCTTTTTGGCAAGCGACATGGTGTCGACACGAAAGCCGCTTGCCAAGAATGGCGTTGATGACGAATAATATTTCAAGGGATGTTCGGCCCCGATGGGCCAGGCGACACGTCGAGGATGACATCATGAGAACTGCCATATCGCAGCCACGCGCCAGCACATCGCGCGCGTCCATGGCGGCGGTGCTCCTCGCCGCTGCGCTGAGCATGACGGCCTGCACCACTACCCAGAAAACCGTTGGCGGCGCTGCCGTCGGCGGCGTCGGCGGCGCGCTGATCGGTGGTGCCATCGGCAACACGACCGGCGCGGTGATCGGCGGTGTCGGCGGCGCGGTGGCTGGCGGTCTCATCGGCCGGAACCTGCGCTGATCAGACGAGTCACCATGCAGCGGATCGGATGGCGGCGGTTCTGAAACCGTCCGATGGCCGTAACGCATTGCGGGCGACGTTTCGCCCGTAATGCGGTCTGCTTTGTCAGTGCTCGTTTGGCGGGGTCCCGGAAGCTCCCTGGTGGAAGACGATTCAGGGGCGGTGGGTCAGCGCGACGCGCGTTGCTTTCTGATGTGGCTCAAGCTGGCTGAAATCGGCACCGACACCGGGTCGACGATGGCCGGCCCGCGCGGCAAACTGCAGATCAGGAAGCGGGCAGCGTCCATATTCGCGTCGTGATAACGAATGGGAGGCTGAATTCGGTGGAATGTTTCAACTCGATGCCCGCATCCCGGACCAGAGCGCTCACGGTCTTTGTCGGGCAACACGAACTGGTCGCGGACCGTTCCGGAAAGGGTTAAATCCTTCGGCAAGGAACCCGGAACCGGCCGCTGTAGCCGTGACCGCCAGGGCCCTTGCTTATGGCCGGGGCTCGTCCAGCAACTCGCGGAGCGCGGACAGTTCGGATTTCAACATGTTGATATGGGCATCGCGGAGCGCAGCGATGGCTCGACCGGCACGAGCGTGGTCGAGCCACACGGTCACATAGTCGTCGAGACGATAAATCGGCGCTTCGAAATCCGCATGGCTGCCGAGGTCGGCTGGATGTTCTTCGGGCGTTATCAACGATTTCAAAAGCAAACCCTCCGCTGAAGACACCCGAAGGCTCGGATCGCCTACAGCACAGCACGCGAGGCTTTCGTCAGCCTCACCTGCGTCGAACTCACCACATCAACACGCAGCCTCATACAAACGTTGCAACGCACTCCGGCTCATAGGCCGACTACGCCCGCCCCCACTTCCGTTTGGTCAAGTTCAAGTATTCGGTATTATGCCACAGTCTACGGTCATATCAAGGGTAACGACGATGAATTGGCAAGACGCTGCCAGGGCATTCGCAGATGAGAAATCGTGGCAGATTTCTTGAGCCGAAACGGCGTGCGGAGCGACAGGGAAGGAGGTCGGCTTTTCCCTCCGCGGCGAGTGACTGAAATACAGTCGTCGCCATCACGGCCTGAACTCAGTCCTGTCCGAAGCGGACCTTGAGTTCCTCGATTTCCTGAATCGTCGAGCGAATGAGGCGCTCGGCTGCCTGGGACTCGCGGGCCGCCTCGCGCAATGCCACGCGCAGGATGCTGCATTCGACCCAGCTCTGTTCGAGGAGTTCGAGCGTCTCCAGCTGCTCGCGGTGGTGACGTGCGGCGATTGCGTCCAGTTC
>JBBSUS010000088.1:0-7529 GCA_038234195.1 Hyphomicrobiales bacterium
GCAGGAGCACGATCGCCAGCGCGCTCAGGCCGACGGAGGCGATGAACCGGCCGCCGACGTTTCGGTCGAAGGCGGCGAGCGCGATCGGGCTCTTCTGCACGGCCGCCAGCAGCGACGCCGGATCGAAGAGGACGAAGGTCACCCAGATGCCGATCGCGGAGAAGGCCGCCAGCTTGACGATCGATTCCATCGCGACGGCGAGCACCAGACCGTCCTGATGCTCGGTCGCGTCGGCATGGCGCGTGCCGAACAGCACCGCGAAGACGGCCAGGACCAGCGCGACGAGAAGGGCGAGATCGCCGAACAGGGGCGGCAGTTCCAGCGCCGTGCCGTAATGGTTGACGAGGCTTGTGACGCTGGTCGAGATCGCCTTCAGCTGCAGCGAGATGTAGGGCACGGTGCCGATGATCGCGATCACCGTGGCCAGGGCCGCGACGGACGGGCTCTTGCCGTAGCGCGAGCCGATGAAGTCGGCGATGGTGGTCAGCCGCTCGGCCTTGGCATGGCGCACAAGCCGCTCCAGAAAGCGCGGCGCCAGCAGAAACACCAGGATCGGCCCGAGATAGATCGCCAGAAACGAAAAGCCGTCATGGGCGGCCACCCCCACCGAACCGAAGAAGGTCCAGGACGTGCAATAGACGGCAAGGCTCAGCGCATAGACAGCCGGCCGGCTGGGTCCGGCAAGGCCGCGTGCGGCGCGGCGGTCGCCCCACCACGCGACGGCGAAGAGCAGGACGAGATAGAACAACGCCGACAGGACGATCAGGCCGCCATGCAAAATGATCCTCCCTTCAGGCTCTCGGTTTCACGGGCGGTCAGATGAAGACGAGAACGGCACCTCCCGCAAGGGCGGATGCGTCGTTAACCATGTTTGCGCGCATCGATTGTTTGCGTTTCGCGACAATGTATCTTCACGGAAGATTAACCTCTCTGCTCTTGAACGCCAGGACTCCCGCATGCTGAAGGAATTCAAGGAATTCGCCCTGAAGGGCAACATGGTCGACCTGGCCATCGGCATCATCATCGGTGCCGCGTTTTCCGGTCTGGTCAATTCCGTCGTCACGGATCTAATCACCCCGCTGATCGCCGTGATCACCGGCGGTGTCGACTTCACCAATCTGTTCTACGGTCTCGACGGGTCCGTGACCGCCACGAGCCTCAACGCCGCTCGAGAGCAGGGCCCGGTGATCGCCTACGGCAACTTCATCACCCTGCTGATCAATTTCCTGATCGTCGCTTTCATCCTGTTCATGGTCGTCAAGGGCATGAACAGGCTCAAGCGCAAGGAAGCGGCCAAGCCGCCCGAGGTGTCCGAGGTGCCGCGCAATGAAAAGCTGCTCGAAGAGATTCGCGATCTGATGGCCGTCGCCACTCAACGCGAGCCGCGGGTCTGAGGCGAGGCTCCGAAGCTGCCGCGAAAACGATGTCAGCGCCGACCTGATCAACGCCTCTGACCGGCGTTGCGTCAGGCCTGCATCAGTTCTCCGAGAGGGGGCTCGAGGAGGAGGAGCGATCGCGCGCGGCCAGTCCGCTGCGCGATCGTTGCGTTGAGGACATCCATCGCACCCTGCGCATCGAAAGCCGTAGCAAGTGGTGCCCTTTCAGCATCCATTGCGCCGCGACGCCGGGCCTTAAGACTGGCTTGGGATTGACCTTCCGCTCGCGACGCGCCATGCGATCCTGGCCCGGCTTTCCCGGGGTCCCGTCGCAGCTGCGCCCGCGCCAAACTTCTGGCCGGACCGCGTCAGAAGGCCGCCCGTCATGCGCGATCTCACTCATCTCAGCCGCGAAGCGGCGCAGGCGCCGTCGAGCGGCATCGTCGAAATCATCAACTATGCGCGCGGCCGCGAGGGGTTGATTCCGCTCTGGGCCGGCGAGGGCGATCTCGCGACCCCCGACTTCATAACCGCTGCCGCGCGCGAAGCGCTGACGGCCGGCGAGACCTTTTACACCTACCAGGCGGGGCTGCCGGAACTGCGCGAAGCGCTCGCCCGCTATACGAGCCGGCTCTACGGCCGTGAAACTTCGCCCGAGCGCTTCTTCGTCACGGGTTCGGGGATGCAGGCGATCCAGCTTTCGCTGGCCGCCTTGGTCAGCGCCGGCGACGAGGTGATCTATTTCGGTCCCGCCTGGCCGAACTTTGCCGCCGCCGCCGAGTTGAGAGGCGCTGTCGCGCGCGAGGTTCCGCTTCTGCCGGTCGAGGGCGGCTGGCATCTCGATCTGGATCTGCTGAAGGCTGCGATCGGCCCGAAGACGCGGGCGATCTTCGTCAACACCCCGGCCAACCCGACCGGCTGGACCGCGGACCACGCTACGCTGGACGCAATCCTTGGTCTGGCCCGCGAGGCCGGCATCGCGATCATCGCCGACGAGATCTACAACCGCTTTTACTATGCCGGCGAGCGGGCCCCGTCCTTCCATGACGTAATGGAAGAGGACGACGCGATCTTCTTCGTCAATTCCTTCTCGAAGAACTGGGCCATGACCGGCTGGCGGGTTGGCTGGATCGAGACGACCGCCTCGCTCGGCAGGGTCATCCAGAACCTCATCCAGTATTCGACCTCCGGGGTGGCCCCTTTCATGCAGCGCGGAGCCATCGCTGCGATCGTGGAGGGCGAGGCGTTCGTCGAAAGTCAGATCGCCCGCGCCCACAAGGCCCGCGACATCTTCGCTTCGAAGCTTCTGGCCACCAACCGCGTCGAACTGACGCCGCCAGCCGGCGCCTTCTACGCCTTTTTCGCGATCGACGGCATCGACGACACCCGTGCGGCGGCCATCGACATCGTCGACAAGGCCGGCGTCGTCCTCGCGCCCGGCACCGCCTTCGGCGCCTCCGGCAGACAGTTCTTGCGAGCCTGCTTTCACCGCCGGCTCGACGACATCGAAACCGCCGGCGACAGGATCGCCGAATGGATCGGCAAGGCGGCATAGAGCGCCTTGCGTCTGAACCGGCAAGGACGACTGCAACTCTGTGAACCAGCGCGCCGTGCGCGCCTAAAATCGTTGCGGATTTTCGGACCTAAGCCGTAGGCACGCTTGGTGCCTTGGCCATCGCGTCGCGATGACGTGCCGGTGCTTGGCTGCACGACGCTTCAGTCCCGCGACGCAACCGCGGTCAACGGGCCTCGTGAATCATTGGCCGCACAAAGCCGCCGCGCGGTCTGCGGATCGATTTGACGCCACGTTGTTTCAACACGCCGGGATCCGATTGCCGCCGTCCATCGGGGTTGTCGGCCATACGACACAGGCTTTCGACCTGGTGACGCTGTCTGCCGTTCCTTGGTGTTTGGCTTCAGGTGTCCAGCACGCCCGATCACCGAACCCGGTAGAAACGACAAAACGACCCTCGCCGATATTGACACCTTAACGTGTGCGTGTAGATTAATTGCAACCAAAAAGTGCTGAAGCGTCATTGAAGGATCGGCACTTTACGTTGAGCACATGACCCATCCGACAATTCGATATCCGCACTCACATTGCGAACCATTACGCTCTATATCGATAAAAAAACGTGAACTACTTCAATATGACAGTAGAAATCCATTTTTCTGATCAAGTTGTTCACCGGTTTATCGGGCGGTCGCCGCGCGATCGAGCGAATGCCGAACGACTGCAGCAACTCATCTGGCGCGGGGTCGATCCCTACGGGCGATTGGGCAACAGTGCTCACGTAACGGCAACGGCTTTCGTCGTGGATCACAGTCGGCAGCGAACACTTCTTCTCTACCATCGCAAGCTGCAGATCTGGTTGCCGCCGGGAGGCCATTGCGATGGCGACGCCGACGTTATGAGGGCCGCCCTTAGGGAGGCTTGCGAGGAAACCGGCCTGACCTCGTTGAAGCCGGTCGAAATGGTCGTCTTCGACATCGACATCCACGTGATTCCGTCGCATGGCGGCCAACCCGAGCACGAGCATTTCGATGTCCGCTTTCTACTGGAAGCAGATCACGGCGAGCCGCTCGTCAAAAACGCCGAGTCGGAGGCCTTGCGATGGGTCGATCTCTCCGAACTCGAAACGTTTACCGACTTGCCTTCCGTTCTGATCCTCAAAGAAAAGTTGGGCATGACATGAAATTCGGCTTCGTGGGATTCGGGGCCCAGACCCGCGAAAATCTGCTTCCCGCCTGTCGCACGCTCTTCGGTGTCGAGGTGGCGGCGATCTGTGACCGCGATGCGATGAAACGAAGGGAGGCCGCCGCGCTTTTCGGATTCGATGCGTCGCGGATCTTTTCAAACCACCGGGAGATGATGGATCGTTGCGAACTCGATGCGGTGATCGCAGCTTGTTATCCGAGCGACCACTACATCATCGCCTGCGATGCCATCGAGCGCGAAATCCCGGTGTTTCTGGAAAAGCCGATCGCGCCAAGCACGCGTCAGTTGGAAGATCTCATCGCGCGGGCCGCCCGAAAGAATGTCGTCACCGCCGCCGGCATGAATTTCCGCTTCGCCGACGTCACACGGCGGCTCAGCGAACTCGCGGATGGTCGGTTCAACATGATCACCTTGCGCCAACTTGCCAACAAGCCATCGACGAAATTGTGGGACTACCCGGATCTTTTGCGATCCTTCCTGCACGCCCAGACAATTCACGGGCTCGACCTGCTGATCCATCTGTGTGGAGCGGTGCGCGATCTTTATGTCGTGAACAACAATTTCGAAGAGCGAGTGGTCTTCACCACGATCCTCGAGTTCGAAAGTGGCGCGCACGGTTCGCTTATCACTGGCAACACCGCGCCGCATTTCGTCTTCGATTTCGACGCGATCTGCCGGGACAGGGTTTACGTCACCGGACGGTCCTTGTGGGACATGACCGTTTGCGAACTCGGCAAGAGCTATGCCGGCGGCGAGACCAAAAAGTGGCGCGACAGCTGGGCGCCCAGCCCGCTGTCATCGGGCTTCGAGCGAGACGGGTACACCGGGGAACTGGAAGACTTCATTTCCGCAATTCGCGCCGACAAGAGCGATTCGGCGACAGCGTTCTCGACGATGCGCGAGACGTATCGCTGCCTCGACCTGATCGAGCTTGCTTGCCGGCAGACCGAACTTCTCATCGCACAGCGGGTGTCCTGACATGAACCAGCTTTCCGTCATCGGCCGGACCTACCAGAACCTTCACATCAGCTTCGACCAAAGCGATTTCGACGCGGTTGCTGGCGCGTTCAATGCGACGAGCTTTTCGGGAAAATCGCCGATCATCCAGCAATACGAGCGCGTGATAGCTGGATATTTCGGCACATCCCATGCGCTGGCCTGCGCCAATGGCACGATTGCGATCGAACTGGCGCTGCGAGGCCTCGGGATTGAGCCCGGCGACAAGGTCGCTCTGCCGCCGACGGCGCCGATCATGACCGTCTTGCCGATCCTGACCATGGGCTGCACGCCTGTCTTTTGCGACGTCGAAACACTCGCTTTTTCGCCCGATCTCGACCATCTCGACAGGCTGATCGCGACGGAAGGCCTCAAAGCCCTGATCGTCGTACCCATGTGGGGCTATCCGCTCGAGATGTCGCGCGTCGCCGCCTTTTGCAAAAGGCGGTCGATCGGCCTTGTCGAAGATTGCGCCCACGCATTCGGCACCTTCGTCGACGGACGCCGTCTCGGCACGTTCGGCGATGTTTCGACATTCTCGACCCACGAACGCAAGCTCGTCAGCACCGGCGAAGGTGGTTTTTGCCTGACCAATGACGAGGCTATCTTCGACCGTATGCTGTCCTGGCAGCACCATGGCCTGAGCGTTTCCAAGCGCGACAAGGAATACCGGCTGGGCGAGGGAATCGGCTCTAATTTCAAGCTTCCGCCCCTTTGCGCCGCATTGGGCATCAACCAGTTCGCCAAGCTCGACGCCAAGATCGCTGCCCGCCGACAACGGGTCCATAGCCTTCGCGGTGCTTTGTCCGACATCTCGGGGATCGAAGAATTTCCACGCTACGGCGGCGAGGAGATCAACGGCTATTCGATGGTCTATCGGCGCCTCGACGGCTCGAGCACCGCCGGGGCCAAGGCGATGGCCGAGCGCGGGATCATTTCCGACACCACCCGCTATGGCTACAAGCCGCTTTATCGGGAACCGGCCTTCACCGCGTATGCGAATGCCTGCCCCAATGCCGAGCACATCATCGACTCGATATTCACCGTGCCCTGCCATGAGGGCCTCGAAGCGGACGATCTCGTGGCCATCGCGGGGATCGTTCGCGAGATCTTCACCGATCGCGAGCAGACCCGATGAGCCCGCCGGGCCTGGCCGGCACGGCACGGATCGACGAAAGCCGCTACGAAACCGAAGCGGCTATCGTCGCGAAGGCGGCTGCCCACCGCCGCTGTAGTAAAAGTCGCCATGTCGACCGGTTCGAGACGGAACTTGCTGCCTGGGCCGGGTTCGAGCGGGCGGTGGTGACGTCATCGGAGACCGGCGCCGCAAGCGTGATGATCGGCGCACTCGGGCTTGAACCGGGCGACGAGATCATCGTGTCACCGGTGATCCCGGCATGGCTGCTCTTTGCGCTGCTGCACGCGGGGCTCGTTCCGGTCTTTGCAGATTTTGCGCCCGGCCGTTTCACCGTCGCTACAGACGCCGCCGAGGCGAAGCTGACCGGTCGGACGCGAGCGCTTCTCGTTGCGTTGCCGTTCGGGCATCCCGAGGATATGTCGACGCTTCACGCCCTGGCCAAGGCGGCGAATGTGCCGCTCATTTTCGAGATAAGCGAAAGCCTCGGTGCGTCGTTCCGGAATAAACCGGCCCATTCCGATGTCGATATTGCAGTCCTATCGCTGCGCGAAGGCCATTCTGCGCTGTCGACGGGCGAGGGTGGCGCCCTGTTCTTCCGCGCCCCAAGCCTCGCGGAAAAAGCCAAGAGCTATGCGCGCTTCTCCGATCTCGACGGTGTCCATCTCGGCATCAACCAGAAGCTGAGCGAGGTGCAGGCGGCGCTGGGACGCCACCGCCTCGAAATGCTCGACGCAACCCTGGCGCTACGGCAGAGTCGCCTGGCCGAACTGGCAGAGCGCGTATCGCGGAGCGGCCTCGTCGTCATCGAGCCCGCCGTGACCAGCAAGCGCGGCACCTGTGTGGTCGCCGCCAGGACGGCTGCGCTTTCCGCCTTCGGTGCGCAGGCGCGGCCCATGTCTCTTGCCATCGACCTTCCGGCCTCTCGCGGGATGCCGGTGGATTGCCCGCAGGCCCGTTCGGCCGCGCGGCGATGGTGCGGCGTCGCGCTCGACCCATGCGGGGTGGAAGGATGACGGCGCCAGCACTCACCGACGTATTCGACCCGCAAAACTCCGGCGAAGCCGAAGTGATCATCGAGGCGCTCGCGACGGGATTGACCGGCCGCTCGCAAATCGTCTCGCGCTACGAACGCGGCCTCAAGGCGGAATTCGAAGTCGCACATGCGGTCGCCGTCTCGTCCGGTTTCGGCGCACTCGTCGTTGCTCTCAGCGCGCTCGGGCTGAAGGCCGGCGACAAGGTATTGCTGACGCCGACCTGCCCACTCTGTACGGCGTACGCTCTGACGTTCCTGCGCCTCGAA